>RGSV01000100.1 GCA_010025655.1 Acidimicrobiia bacterium | reverse complement strand
CTGGGTTTCAAAAAAGCGCGTGAGAATGTCGTTGGCATTCGACCCCACAATGAGATGCCCGACGTTTGCTCCGATACGTCGGGCAATCCACCCCGACAACACGTTGCCGAAGTTGCCCGTGGGCACGCTGAACGAGACGGGTGCAGAGTCACTCGCATGCAGTTGTTCGATGGCGGTGAAGTAGTACACCACCTGAGCCAGCACCCGCGCCCAGTTGATTGAGTTCACTGCAGCAAGTCGATGTTGATCGCGAAATGCGCGGTCGTTGAACATCGCCTTCACGAGGTCTTGACAATCGTCGAATGAGCCGTCAATTGCGACGGTGTGCACGTTCGCCGAGTGCACCGTCGTCATCTGACGACGCTGAACCTCACTGATTCGCCCCTGCGGATACAGAATCACCATCGACACGTTGGCGCAGTGCTTCACGCCGTCAATGGCTGCCGAGCCAGTGTCGCCACTCGTGGCACCCACCACCGTGATTCGTTCGCCGCGAGCCGTCAGCACATGGTCGAAGAGTCGACCCACGAGTTGCAGTGCCACATCCTTGAACGCCAGCGTCGGACCGTGAAACAACTCGAGCAACCAACGGTTGTCACCAAGTTCGCGGAGCGGTGCAACATGCGAGTCGCGAAACGTCGCATAGGCATCACGACACATCGCAGCAAGAGCGTGCGAGTCGATGTCATCGCCGACAAACGGGGCGAGGATCTCTGCGGCGCGTTGCGCGAACGGTGCGTCAGTGTCGTGGGTGAGAAACACCAGCCGCGCATCACTGCCGATGCCGTCTTGTTCGGCTGCGCGAATGCTCACCTTGTTGCGAGCAAACACGCCGGTCACGGCGTGCAAGACGCCGGGCTTGTCAGCAACTTCAAGGGTGAGCATGAACTCATTACGCACCTCGTCTCTAGAGGTGAACTTGGCTTTGGCAAACGTGCCGAGTGACGCATGCGTGCCTTTACGCAGATTGACCGCGGCATCAATCACGTCGCCGAGCACCGATGACGCGGTCGGGTCACCACCGGCACCACGGCCGTAAAACATCAACGCACCAGACGCCTCACCCTCGACCGAGACGGCGTTGAACGCTTCACGCACCGACGCCAACGGGTGTTGCAGATGCACCATCGCGGGATGCACCCGCACACTCACCGCACCCGAATGCGGGTCGCGCTCGGCGACGCCGAGCAATTTGATGACATACCCAAACTTGCGGGCCATCGCGATGTCGCCGGAAGCGATGCGTGAGATACCCTCACTCGATACATCGTCGGCGACTACATGCACGCCGAAGGCAAAGTTGGCGATGATGGCGATCTTGGCAGCGGCATCATGACCTTCGACATCGGCGGTGGGGTCGGCTTCGGCATAGCCGAGCTCCTGGGCGCCGCGCAGCGCCGATGCATAGTCAAGACCGTCTTCGGTCATTTTGGTGAGGATGTAGTTGGTGGTTCCGTTGACGATGCCGAGCACACGGCGAATCGGTTCGCCACGCAGGCTTTCGCGCAACGGCCGAATGAGTGGGATTCCACCGCACACTGCGGCTTCAAACAACAGGTCGATGCCACGTTCGTCAGCGATCTTGAAGAGCTCCGCCGAGCGAGCCGCCAACAACGCCTTGTTGGCGGTGACCACTGGTTTGCCGCTCTCGAGCGCCGTGCGTACGACCTCGCCTGCGACCGTGGTGCCGCCCATTACTTCAACGACCAGGTCGACGTCGTTGGCCGTGGCTACCGCGAGCGGGTCGGTGCCGATTATCGCGTCGCCGACCATGCCCGGGTGTTTGGCAGCGTCGCGCACTGCGATGCGCGTGACGGTGAGTGCGATACCCGTGCGGGCAGCAATGGTGTCAGCCTGGCGAGCAACCAGGGCGGTGAAAGCTGAACCCACGACACCGTGGCCGACCACTCCGATGCGAATTGGCGATGCGGCAGGCGCTTTAGCGGCTTTCGCCATGCATCAAACGCTATCGGTGGCGTCGTTGCGTACGAGATCGTCGTACGTCTCGCGTCGCACCACTACACGTGCTTTGCCCTCGTGCACGAACACGACTGCCGGTCGTGGAACCTTGTTGTAGTTCGAACCCATCGAGTGACCATATGCGCCAGTGACCGGAGTGGCAATCACGTCACCGACACGCAGATCCGCGGGCAACGATGCCTGCGCGATGAGTACATCGCCACTCTCACAGTGTTTGCCGACGATTCGCGCCTCCATCGTGCGGTCAGCATCAGTGCGAGTGGGCACGAATGCTTCGTATCCACTGCCGTAGAGCACCGGTCGCGGGTTGTCGCTCATACCGCCATCAACTGCCACATAAGTGCGCACACCAGGAATGTTCTTGATCGTGCCCACCTCATAGAGCGTGACTGCTGCCGACGCCACGATTGAACGGCCTGGTTCGACCATCACCCTTACTCCACTGCGCAGTTGAGTGGTGGCTGCTCGCAACGCACTCGCCCACTGTGTGATGCTCGGTGCGTTTTCGTTGTTGAGATAGGCCACGCCGAGACCCCCACCGAGCGTGAGTTCGGGCAGCTCGCATTCGTTGGCGAATCGCACCATCACCTCGGCAGCTTTGGTGAAGTTGTCGGTGTCGAACACGTTTGAACCGATATGACAGTGCACGCCAACAAGTTGCACCGATTTCGCTGCACGCGCGCGAGTGACGGCGCGTTGGGCGTCACCGTTGACAAGGTTGAAACCAAACTTCGAGTCATTCTGCCCGGTTGAGACGAACTCATGAGTGTGCACGTACACACCCGGGGTGATACGCAGCTGCACGCGTGGCGCAGCCAGCCCCTGTTCGTGCAATGCGTCAATGCGGTCGAGTTCGTCGAAACTGTCGACCACGATGTGGCGCACCCCGGCGGTGATCGCCTCGCGCAGCTCGGCGGTGCTCTTATTGTTGCCGTGCATCACGCATCGGTCGGCCGGCACGCCGGCATGCAACGCCACGAACAACTCGCCACCCGTCGCTACGTCGAGCAAGAGACCTTCTTCGTGTGCCAGTCGTGCCATCGCCGCGCATAAGAACGCCTTGGTTGCGTACACCACCGCGTCGGCCCCGAAGGCGGCGACTGCTTCGCGGCATCGCGTGCGCAAATGTGTTTCGTCATAAACAAAAAGTGGCGTGCCAAACTGCTGGGTCAAGTCGTGCACGTCGCAACCGCCGATTGACAGGCGACCCGCATCAACCCGCGAAGTGTCGGGCAACAGATGGCGGGCGATGACGCTCACATCTGCTCCGGGGCACCGATGCCAAGCATGCCGAGGCCGCGTTCGAGCACGCGGGCGGTCAAGTCGCACAGGGCGAGGCGGCTCGTGCGCAATTCGCCTTCGACTTTCAGCACCGGGCAGTGCTCGTAGAACGAGGTGTAAGTGCTGGCAAGGTCGTAGAGATACGTACACAGCCGATGTGGGCTGAAGCGATCGAGTGCGTCGTGCACGGCCGAGTCAAATTGCAAGAGCGCTAGTGCCAACGCCCGTTCGGCCGGGTGTTCGACGACTGGTGCAACCCCGCGCACCGACGCCCGAGTCTCGTCGGCCCGACGAAAGATGCTGCAGATGCGCGCGTGGGCATATTGCAGATACGGCGCCGTGTTGCCGTCAAACGAGAGCATGCGCTCCCAGTCAAAGACATAGTCCTTGACGCGATCGTTCGCCAAGTCGGCGTACTTCACTGCACCGATGCCAATCTGCCTGGCCACCTTCTCGCGCACCACTGCATCGAGCTCGGGGTTCTTTTCGCGAATCGAAGCGTCGGCTCGCTGCACGGCTTCGTCGAGTAGTTCAACGAGTTTCACCGCTTCACCCGAACGACTGCGCAGCATCTTGCGGTCGCTGCCCAAGACGCTGCCGAACGCCACATGCACCATACGTGTCGGCGAACGCAACCAGCCAGCCGACTGCGCCACCGACTCGACCATGGCAAGGTGTTGGGCTTGCGGTGCGCCGACCACATACACCAACAGTGACGCGCCGATCTTCTCCACTCGATCGATCACGCACGCGAGGTCACTCGTGGCGTAGTTGTACCCGCCGTCTTTCTTGCGGATGATGAGTGGCAATGGTTGGTTCTCGCGATTGGTGAACCCAGGTGGAAACACCACCTCGGCCTCGTCATCGCGCTGCAACAGATTCGCAGCCTGCAGCCGCTCGACAACCGTTGCCAGCAAGTGGTTGTAGGTGCTTTCACCGCGCAGGTCGGTGTGCTCTAGTCGCACGTCGAGTTTGGCGTACACCTGTGCGAAATAGCGGGCACTCTCGGCAACGAGCAGATTCCACAATCGCAGGGTGTCGGCATCACCGGCCTGCAGTGCCACGACGCGTTGGCGGGCGCGATCTTGAAATTCTGGCGAAGCATCGAACTTCTGGCGCGCTTGTTTGTAGAACGCATCAAGGTCGCCGACCGACAGTTCGCGGGCCGCACCATCTTCACCCAAGTCGACGAGATGTTCGATGAGCATTCCGAACGGCGTACCCCAATCACCGATGTGGTTCTCGCGCACCACGCGATGGCCGACGGCCTCGAGCATGCGCACGAGAGCATCGCCGATGATCGTCGAGCGCAAGTGACCAACGTGCATCTCTTTGGCCACGTTTGGTGCCGAGTAGTCGACGACCACCGTCTCGGCAACCGTCGCAGCACGCACGCCGAGTGATTCGCCTGCGGCCATCTCGCGCAATTGCTGGGCCAAGAATGAGTCGTCAAAGGTGATGTTGAGAAAACCGGGCCCTGCCACCTCGATACTGCGACAGACGCCTGCAACGTCGACCGTGCGGGCAATCTGTTCGGCAACTTCGCGCGGGTTCTTGCCGAGTCGTTTCGCCAGTCCGAGCGCGACGTTGACTTGTGCGTCGGCGCGCTCGCTGTGTCGCGCGAGCGTGTCGAGGTCGCTGCCGGCCGGCGCACTGCCACCGCCTGCTGCACCGACGATCTCGGGATACAGCCGCGCCACTGCGGCAGTGATGCGCGCGGCGACCAAGGCTG
>RGSV01000099.1 GCA_010025655.1 Acidimicrobiia bacterium | reverse complement strand
CTTCAGCGCCGAAGCCATCGGCATAGTTCCCATCACCATGTGGACGATGGTTGAACGCGTACTCGCTGCCTGACGCCACAAGCTCGGCTACCACGGTGTCGATGCACTCGGGGTCAACAAAGGGATTGTCGGCGCAGACTCGCACGATAACGTCAGCTGAATCACCTGAAAGAGCACCAGCAAATCGTGCGAGTACATCGTCAGCCGAGCCTCGAAATGACTCAACCCCAAGTTGCTGACAGGCAGCTACAAGTCGATCATCAACTGCATCGCTCGTCGTTGCAACAACAACCCGCCGCAGAGATCTTGCACCCTTCACTCGCGTTACCACCCACTCAAGCAGCGTGTGCTCCCCGAGTGTGGCGAGCATCTTCCCTGGAAATCGCGTTGATCCAAGTCGTGCCTGCACGACTGCAGTTGCACTACTCATGCGTCAGCGAGATCAGACCACTGCAGCACATCATCAGCTGCCAACGCGCGCGCAGTGCGGCGACCGATGACCTCATCCCAATACAGAGGGCTCACGCCACTGCCAGGACGTTTGTAGGTGATATCGGCTTCTGAAATGCAATGTCCGGCCGGAAGATCTCGCGCCACCACAATGCTGCGACGAGCATTGAGACGTGCAATGTCTTCACTCGGCAACGGAGCTTTGTGATGCGAGCCGAGCAGCGGTTCGATCCGTTGTATCTCGCGGTGGAACTGCTGTAAGTGCTCTGCGGTCATCGCGTGATAATGATCATTCCCAGGCAACGACGTGTCATGAGTGAAGTGCTTTTCGAGAATGACCGCACCCAGAAGCCACGCGGCAACCAGCGAGGGTAACCCGCTCTGAGGCACCGTGTGGTCGGAATATCCGAGAACACACTCTGGGTATCGGTGAGCAAGGCTCGAAATCATTCGCAGATTGGCATTCTCATCAGCCGTCGGATAATTGAGAATGCAGTGCAATAGCGCAATGTTTGTTGCCCCGGTCGATCGCAATGTCGAAAGTGCCCCGTCAATCTCTTCCAGCGTTGACGCACCGACCGAAAGCACGAGAGGTTTGCCAGCACGAGCCACACGACGAAGCAAGGGGGTGTTCGTTAGGTCTGCAGATGCCACCTTGAAGAACGGCACAAGTGGGGCCAAGAGATCAACAGCAGCGTCATCGAACGGCGTCGACACGAAGTCGATGCCCACCGATGCACAGTGCTTCGCCAACTCTTTGTATTCATCAGGCCCAAATGCGTCGTACTTTCTGAACAATTCATACTGGCTTCGAGTCGCCTCTTTGGTCGTGTCCCAATACGCCGGTGAGTGTTTCGAGGCGAGGGTTTCAGCCTTATACGTCTGAAACTTTGCGGCATCCGCACCACCATGTTTCGCCAATTCAATGAGCCGCTTAGCGGTTTCAAGCGAACCTTCATGGTTGACACCGATTTCAGCGATGACATACGGGGTATCGCCAGCCCGCACCACACGGCTGCCCAAGTGAATTTGAGGCGACATCACGTGGTGCTTTCGCCGTGCTTCTCTCGGAGGCGCTGCTCGTGGCGATACATCTCGGCGATGTCGTTCGTAATGTTCTCGTCGTGACGCCGATAGCGATACAGCGGCAGCGCCACATGGTGAATCGCGTAACGATCAAGAAAACGCAGCCGCAAGTCACGATCTTCGTGTCGCAAGAACGACTCGTCATAGAGCCCGATATCAATCAACTGCTCAGTGCGAAACATGATTCCGCAGGCAATCGGCTCTTTCATCGCATCACAGCGAGCGAGGACTTCCTCTCGATCATCAACGAGCAGATAATCACAGGCAACAGCATCCATCTGGGCGTTCTCCGCAAGAAAGAGATACAGAATCTCGAGGAATGACGCATTTACGTAGTCGTCGGCGTCTACTCGCACGACAAATTTTGAGTGCGTCGATGAGATGGCCCGATTCAAGCTTGCGGGCAGACCGATGTTCTCGTCGTTGCGCAATACCCTGACATCATTGCCGAACGTCTGCAGCACGGCAGCAGTGCGGTCGGTGCTGCCGTCATCCACAACGATGATGTCGAACTTTGTTCGTGGAAACGTTTGCGCTAATAATGAGCGGAGGCATCGACCGATGTAGCGCTCCTCGTTGTGTGCAGCAACGATGACAGAGATCAGGGTGCTTCCCGACATCACCTTTACGCTACGACGACTTTCCGCCAAGCACTGGCGTGATGGCCGCACGAATCGTGGCAGGCAAGTTTTCTGCCATCTTGACGATGACAGGCAGCGACACACAACGCGACAGTCGCGCTGAAGTGGCCGGAAACGCGACAGCGAGGTCGCCATGAGTCGCCACCAATTCGGGCATGTGCGACCACGTGCCAGCGAAGTGCCAAGTGACTGCCTCTGGCAAGATCTTGGTCGCCGAGCCGGCGGCCAGCAATCGACTGCGCACCTCACGCGCGATCTCAGCGTCTGGCACCTCGAACACCAGAGCATCTGCCGTCTCTTGCGAACCGGTTGGCACGGCGCGCGGCGTCACACCAGGCAGATCAGCGATGGCCCGCCAAATTGCGTCACGATTCGTTCGTTGGCGACGCACGACATCATCAAGTTTGCGTAGTTGCGCGAGACCTACCGCACCCTGTAGCTCGGTCATGCGGTAATTGAAGCCGCTACCCGACCGCGTATCTTCCCAGCGCGGTACCGTTGGATTGTTTTCGTGACCGTGGTCGTGCCAAGCAGCAGCTCGTTCGTAGTCGGCACGCTCGTGAAACACCACCATGCCACCCTCACCTGTTGTCATTGTCTTGGCGAAGTCAAAACTGAACGTTCCCATTCGACCCCAGGTGCCGAGGCGAATATTGTCCAGCGAGCCACCGCAACCCCACGCAGCATCTTCAATCAATATGAGACGGTGCCGCTCGCAAATCGCTTTGATTTCACGCAGCCGTGCGGGGGTTCCGAGCATGTGCACTGCAATGACGGCACGAGTGCGCGAGGTGATTCGTCGCTCAAGATCGGCTGGGTCCATGTTGAGGGTGTCATCAACCTCGCAGCACACCGGCACAAGACGTGACTCGATGATTGCTTCGGCCGTCGCCACGAAGGTAAAGGCCTGGGTGATGACTTCATCGCCGGGCTGCAGGTCGAGTGCTGCGAGTGCGACGCGCAGTGCGGCAGTACCTGAGGTAACCGCCAGCGCATGAGGCACACCCATGTATTCAGCAAAGGCCGACTCAAAGTCGCGCACTTTGTAGCAACCATTGCGGATGCCGTCAAAACCATGGCGAAAGAGCACTCCTCCGCGGCGAAAAACGTCGTCAATCTCTGCCTGTTCTTCGGCACCGATGACTTCAAAGCCGGGCATGGCTACATGCTCCGAAAGATTTCAGTAACCCGCTCGTCGGTGAGCACCGAACGAAAGTTGGCGCCAAGTGCATTGGTCAACGGCTTGACATGCACCACCGTGGCAGCAACCAACGCAGCAAACTGTTCGTCACTCAACCCCGCACAAACCCCAGTTGGCAGTTTCACACCTTGGGCATCCAACATGTGGCGAAACTCGCGGTGCTCGGTGGGATAGAACTCACCGAGCGCGTTGAGCGCGATGCAGTTGGCGACGCAGTGGTGCAAACCGAGCACCACGCTCAAACCCGCCGAAAACGGGTGCACGACCCCGACGTAACTCGTCGCAATCGCACAGCCGCCGAGATATGACGCGACCATGAGCCGCTCACGTGACTCGTCGCCCATCATGTCGTCGGCCAAGAACACCTGGCGACACAGATTGACGGTCTCGCGCGAATACGCATCACCGACGGCGTTTCGATACGACCCAGCGAGGGCTTCGATGCAGTGAATGTAGGCATCCATACCGGTGTAGAAGTACTGATTGCGCGGCACCGTCGCGGTCAACTCGGGGTCGAGCACCATCTGGTCGAACACCGTGAAGTCGCTATTCATGCCCAACTTCAACCCAGTCTGGGTGTTCGTCATTACACAGGTGCGCGTGGCTTCGGAACCAGTGCCAGAAATCGTCGGCACGGCAATCTTGTGTACGGCCGGAACTTTGACGAGGTCCCAGCCTTGATAGTCGGCAGCGTTGCCACCGTTTGTCAACAGGTTTGCAACTGCCTTGGCAGTGTCCATCGTCGTGCCACCACCGAAGCCAACGATGGTTGCAGGCAGCCCGGTCAACTGTGAGCGAATCTCATTAGTAATCGCATCAATACCAGTTGTCGTCGGCTCGTCAGTCACCTCAACAAAGCGCACGATGTCATCAGCTTGGTTACCCAGCCTTCGCATCGTCTCGGGCTGGCTGCGAAAGAATTCATCGATCAGATACACAACCCGTGCGTTCTTGCCGCTGACCGCACGGCGCGCATCGACAAACGTGGGCAATTGCATCAATGATCCACGCCCAACCGTGAAACCACCGACATTTTTCACCACTTTGACGCCGGTGTCGAGAATCGAGGTGTTCATCGGTCGGCGGTCACTTCACCCTGTACGAGCGCGGAGAACGGCTGCGCATATCAGAAGGAATACGCACATTCTACGGCTCGGCATAGTCATCGTGCCGTGTCAAGTTGTTGCGTGGAACACAACTACTCTCTACGCCATGCCCGAACTCACGGGGTCATTCGACACCTCCAAGCTTCCGCGCATCGCACCGGGAACCGTCACCGTCACCATCGCCCGCACGGTGAAGCCAGGTTTGTCGGCACCCTTTGTCGCGTGGTCAGACGAAATGCTGGCAGCAGTGAAGTCATTTCCTGGCTGCCTCGGTGCGACGATGCTGCACCCCGGTTCAGAGTCTGACGAGTACCACATCGTCTTTCGTTTTGTTGATGCAGTTCATCTTCGCCAGTGGGAGCGTTCGGCTGAGCGAAGCGCCGTGCTTGCCAAGGCAGACGAGCTGATCACTGCTGAACGCGTGACGGTCACTGCAGGTGCCGACGAGTTCTTTTCGGCGCAAACTCAGGTGGCGCCACACCGCACGAAACTTGGCAGCTTCCTCTCGGAAGTTGCG
>RGSV01000098.1 GCA_010025655.1 Acidimicrobiia bacterium | reverse complement strand
CGCGGTTACGCGTTGTCGTCAGCAGCGTCGTCGTCAGACTCGGCGGGGATGTCGTCGGTTGCCTCATCGGCAGCACCGTTCTCCCCTGCTGGCAACACCGAGACACCGAGCACCGACTGCAGTTCCGACGCATCGACCGAGGCCGAACTCGACGGTTTCGGGGTGCCGAAGCGCTCGGGGTCAACCGCAATACCGGCATCGTCATCCGACGAGTAGTTGGTCTGCGGCACATAGCCCGGATACTCGAGGCCGAACAGGTTGTAGGAGTCCATACCCGTGCCGGCTGGGATGACCTTGCCGATGATGATGTTCTCCTTCAGACCGATCAACGAGTCGCTCTTGCCATCGATGGCGGCTTCAGTCAAGACACGCGTGGTCTCTTGGAACGACGCGGCTGACAGCCACGACTCGGTCGAGATGGCCGCCTTGGTGATGCCCATCAACTCGGGGCGACCTTCGGCGGTGCGCTTGCCTTCTTTGGCCAACTGGTCGTTGGTCTCGCGCAGCAGACGGGCATCGACACGTTCGCCCGGCAAGAACTGGGTATCACCCGGATCTTGCACGACGTAACGGCGCGTCATCTGGCGCAGGATCAGCTCAATGTGCTTGTCGTGAATCGCAACACCCTGGTCGCGATACACCTTCTGCACCTCGTCGACGATGTAGTTCTGCGTGTCGCGAATACCGCTGATCTCCAGCAGTTCCTTCGGGTCAATCGGGCCGTCGGTCAGCAACTGACCGGCTTCAACCGAATCGCCGTCTTTCACCTTCAACTTGCTGCCGGTTGGCAACGTGAGCGGCACTTCGACGCCACTGTCGTCGATGATGTTGACGACCAAGCCCTTGCCATCGTCGGCACCGATGCGCACCACGCCGGTGGCACGAGCCAGCGACGACGCACCCTTCGGATGGCGCGCTTCGAACAACTCGACGACGCGCGGCAAACCGCCGGCGATGTCTTTGCCCGCCACACCACCGGTGTGGAAGGTACGCATGGTCAGCTGGGTGCCAGGTTCGCCGATCGACTGGGCGGCAATCACACCCACTGCCTCACCGAGTTCAATCTCGCTACCCGTTGCGAGCGAACGGCCATAGCACTTGCCACAGATGCCGTTCTTCGACTCACAGGTCAGCACCGAGCGCACACGCACTCGGCTGATGGCTGGGTCTTCACGCAAGAGTGCAAGCTCAGTGTCACCAACGATGCTGTTCTTCGGCAACACGGTGCCATTCGACAGCGTCACGTCAGTGTGCAACGTACGACCGAAGAGACGGGTCTCGAGCCAGTTGCGCTTCGACGGAGTGTCGGGCTGCACGTCTTCGACCCAGATGCCCTGCACGGTGCCGCAATCTTCTTCACGCACGATCAACTCTTGCGCGACGTCGTGCAGACGGCGCGTGAGATAGCCAGAGTCGGCGGTGCGCAACGCGGTGTCAACCAGACCCTTGCGCGCACCCGGCGTGGCGATGAAGTACTCGAGGGTGGCGAGACCTTCACGGAAGTTGCTCTTGATCGGACGCGGAATCATGTCACCGCGCGGGTTGGCCACGAGACCGCGCATGGCGGCGATCTGACGCAACTGGGTCATGTTGCCGCGTGCACCCGAGCCGACCATCATGTCGATCGGGTTGAAGCGGTCGTTCTTGAACGCCTGCTGCATTGCCGACTGCACCTCATTGGTGGCATCCGACCAGATCTGCACCTCTTGCTGACGACGCTCTTGGTCGGTGATGATGCCGCGACGGAACTGCGTCTCGACCTTCTCGGCCTTGTCTTCGTATTTCTCCAAGATTGCGCGCTTGTCGGTCGGCGCCTTGATGTCGTTGATCGAGAACGTCAAACCACTCTGCGACGCATATCGGTAGCACAGCGACTTGATGCGGTCGAGCGAGGCGGCAACGGTGGCCTTCGGATAGTTGTCGCTGAGTCGTTCGACGATCTCTGACAACTGGCCCTTGCCAAGCGCCCGGTTGATGTGACCGAACTGCGCAACGTAGTTCTCGGGCAGTGCTTCTTCGAGGATGAGTCGACCAGGCGTGGTCTCGAGCGGCTTCTTCACCGTCGAGCCATACCAGTGAATCTTCGAGTGCAAAGTGACGGTGCGATTGTCAAGCGCGTTGTCAAGCTCGGCCATCGTGCGGAATGCACGACCCTCACCCTCGCGACCTTCGATCATCTGCGTGAGGTAATAGCCACCGATGATGAGATCTTGGTTCGGCGCTACGATCGGTCGACCCGAGGCTGGCGACAACAGGTTGTTGGCCGACAACATCAAGACGCGCGCTTCAGCCTGGGCTTCGAGCGACAGCGGCAGGTGCACGGCCATCTGGTCGCCGTCGAAGTCGGCGTTGAATGCGGTGCACACCAGCGGGTGCAGGTGAATGGCTTTACCTTCCACCAACACGGGCTCAAACGCCTGAATACCGAGGCGGTGCAGGGTCGGAGCACGGTTAAGCAAGACGGGGTGCTCTTTGATCACTTCTTCAAGCACGTCCCACACGAGCGGATGACGGCGCTCGACCATGCGCTTGGCCGACTTGATGTTCTGCGAGAGACCGCGGGTCTCGAGCTTGCGCATCACGAACGGCTTGAACAACTCAAGGGCCATCAACTTCGGCAGACCGCACTGGTGCAGACGCAGCGTCGGGCCGGCCACGATGACTGAGCGGCCCGAATAGTCAACGCGCTTGCCGAGCAGGTTTTGGCGGAAGCGGCCTTGCTTACCCTTCAACATGTCTGACAGCGACTTGAGCGCCTTGCCGAGTTTGTCTTGGTCGTTCTTCGTCTTTGGCTCGATGGCAACGTGGATGACCGGATCGGGGAACTCCATGCGCTCCAAGATGACCGGGTTGTCGCGGTCGCAGAGCGTGTCACCGGTGGTTACGTCTTTGAAGCCGAGACCCGCGACGATGTCACCGGCGAGTGCGACGTCGATGTCTTCGCGCTGGTTTGCGTGCATCAACAACAGACGACCGACGCGCTCGCGCTTCTCCTTCACTGAGTTGTACAACTCTTCACCCTTCGCGATGCGACCGGAGTAGACGCGGAAGTAGGTGAGCTTGCCGAACGGGTCGGCGACAATCTTGAACGCGAGCGCGGCAAAGGGCGCCTTCTCGCTTGCCTCACGAGTGACTTTCTCGTCACCCTTCAGGTTCGTGCCTTCGGCGGGCGGAATGTCGAGTGGCGACGGCAGGTAGTCGACCACGGCATCGAGCATCTGCTGCACGCCCTTGTTCTTGAATGCCGAACCGCAGAGCACCGGCACGAAACTGAAGGCGAGGGTGCCTGCACGAATCGCGCGCTTCAGGTCGTCTTCTGACAGGTCGCCGTCGTTGAGGTACTTCTCCATGATTTCTTCGTTCTCGCCGGCGGCAAGTTCGAGCAGCTCGGCACGGTACTGCTTGGCCTTCTCTGCATACTCGGCGGGAATGTCGGTCTCGAAGTATTTCGAGTCTTTGTCGTCACCATCCCACTGAATCGCCTTCATCTTCACGATGTCGACGATTCCGGCATAGCCACCTTCGGCGCCAAGCGGCAGCATCACGACGGCTGGTGTCGACTGCAGACGTTCTTTGATCATGTCGACGGTGCGATAGAAGTTGGCACCGGTGCGGTCCATCTTGTTGATGAAACACAGGCGCGGCACACGGTATTTGTTGGCCTGACGCCACACGGTCTCAGTCTGCGGCTCAACGCCAGCGACCGAGTCAAAGACGGCGACTGCACCGTCGAGCACACGCAGCGAGCGCTCTACTTCAATCGTGAAGTCGACGTGGCCAGGAGTGTCGATGATGTTGATTCGGTGATCACGCCAGAACGCGGTCGTTGCAGCAGCCGTGATGGTGATGCCGCGCTCTTGTTCTTGCGCCATGTGGTCCATGATCGCTGCACCTTCGTGCACTTCGCCGATCTTGTACGACTTGCCGGTGTAGTACAGCACGCGCTCGGTCGTGGTGGTCTTGCCGGCATCGATGTGCGCCATGATGCCGATGTTGCGGTATCGCTCGAGTGGAAACTCTCGTTCAGACATGGGGGAATACTCCGTGCGGATCGTCGTGCGTGTGGGGGTTTACCAGCGGTAGTGGGCGAAGGCTTTGTTGGCTTCTGCCATCTTCTGCGTGTCTTCGCGCTTCTTCATCGAGGCACCGACGCCATTCGAAGCATCAAGCAACTCGTTGGCGAGGCACTCAGCCATCGTCTTTTCGCGACGATCGCGAGCGTTGTCGACGACCCAACGAATGGCGAGGGTGGTCGAACGACGCGGCTTGACTTCAACGGGCACCTGGTAGGTGGCACCACCGACACGACGGCTGCGCACCTCGAGTGGCGGCTTCACGTTGTCGATCGCGCGCTTCAGCGTCGACAGCGGTTCACTGCTGGTCTTCTGTTCGATGATCTTCATTGCGCCGTAGACGATCTGCTCAGCGGTGCTCTTCTTGCCGTGCAACATCACCTTGTTGACGATTTGCGTCACGAGGGTGGAATGGAAGACGGGGTCAGCGAGCAACTCGCTGCGTACGGCTGGACCTTTGCGCGACATGACTACTTCGCTCGCTTCGCGCCGTAGCGGCTGCGGGCTTGTTTGCGATCTTTCACACCGGCAGCATCGAGTGCGCCACGGATGATCTTGTAGCGAACGCCAGGCAGGTCACGAACGCGACCGCCGCGCACGAGCACAATCGAGTGCTCTTGCAAATTGTGCCCTTCGCCAGGGATGTACGCAGTCACTTCAACACCGCTCGTCAAACGCACACGGGCAACCTTGCGCAACGCCGAGTTTGGTTTCTTTGGGGTGGTGGTGAACACGCGGGTGCACACACCGCGACGTTGCGGCGAACCCTTCAGGGCCGGCGTCTTGGTCTTGGACGACTTCGAGCTGCGACCTTGGCGGATCAGCTGTTGGATGGTGGGCACGCGGAAAACCGATGTCTTTCTTTCGTAGTGACGGGCACTGATTTCTTGCCCGCGCAACAGGGCCACGAAGGCCGCCGTCAGCGGGCTCTACAGCCTACGGGCGACCTGCGAGGGTCGCCCGTAGGCTGTAGAGC
>RGSV01000097.1 GCA_010025655.1 Acidimicrobiia bacterium | reverse complement strand
ACGACACGAACGCCATCACGGCAGAAATCACCACAGCAACAATCGTGCCGACGGTGCCGTTGCCGACGAGCACACCTACGGCCATACCGACGAGCACGAGCACGACGACGAAACCAACAAGCAGCGCCACCGAGCGGCGCTTGTTTGCGGCGATGAGATCGTTCAGAACTTCACCACAGGCGGATTCGCGGCGGCGGCTTCAGCCTCAAAGTATTCGCGGTCAGCAAAGTTGAAGGACTTGGCGAAGATCACACCTGGGAACGATTGGGTGGTGTTGTTGTACCGCTCGACGGCATCGTTGTAGAACTGACGCGCATACGCCACGCGGCTCTCGGTGTTCTGCAACTCTTCTTGCAACGCCAAGAAGTTGGTGTTCGCCTTCAGGTCGGGATACGCCTCAGAGAGAGCAAAGAGTTGGCGTAACGCCCCGGTCAAACCCTGGTCGGCCGCGCCTTGCGCGGCAGGTGTCGGCGCCGCCGACATCGCCTTGGCTCGGGCGTCAATGACTGCTGCGAGTGCGTTCTTCTCGAAGTCGGCGTAACCCTTGACCGTCTCGACGAGATTCGGGATGAGGTCGAGACGACGCTTGAGTTGCACGTCGATTTGCGACCAGGCGTTGTCGACCTCGTTACGTCGACTGACGAGGCGGTTGTACGAAAAGATCACCCACACGGCGAGAAGCGCGACGACGATGAGCACGATCCACAGAGCGTTCATGGTCGAAAGGCTACTCGTCGTCGTTCTTGTCGCCGCTCACTCGCTCGCGCAACTGTTGTGACTTGTCTCGCAAGACTGCGACAGTGTCGGCGACGGTCTCAGAGACGGTGTCGACAACTGACTGCGACAACTTCGCGAGTCGCGGTCGGCGCAGCAGGCGCTCTTCGAAATAGCGCACCGCAGCACTCGGGCGCACGACGATGCGCTCATCTGCCTCGGCCTGCAACACATCGCGATAAATCTGCACATACCGTCGAGCGAGTTTCGCCATCGACAGATCTTCGGCACGCGCGGTTCCTGCTGCAACGAGTCGTGCAGCACAACTGCTATCGCTCGCGACGCGCAACAGTGCCGCCGAGAGCGACGCCGCATCGTTCGGCGGAACCAAGAGGCCGTTCACATCGTTGGTCACAACCGTGCGGTATCCGTCGATGTCTCCGGCAACGACCGGTGTCGCAGCAGCCATCGCTTCGAGCAAGACGAGACCGAACGATTCACCGCCGACCGACGGCGCGCAAAAAACGGTGCAGCGTGCGAGGCGATCGAGTTTGTCTGGCTCTGAAATCTGCCCAAGCCACTCGATGCGCGACGCGACACGCGCATCGGCGGAATACTTCGCACGCAGGTCGCCGATCTTCGGGCCGTCTGATGCAATCCACAACCGAAAGTTGTCGGGCAACAAGTGGAAGGCATCGAGCAGCACCTCAAGGCCCTTGCGTGGCTCGTGACGCCCGCAGAAAAAGATCGTCGGTCGACTTTCGCGCACCGTGTGTGGTCGACGATAGGTGTCGATATCAATGCCGTTGTAGAGCACTTCGTATTCCCCCGCGAGATGAGTAGACGCCATCTCACGTGCCGCAGTCGACACCGCGACGCGATGGTCGAGGTGGGTGGCCAACCACTCGACTCCCTTGCGCACTCGGCGATACCACGCGATGTCGCCCGACGAATGGAAGGTGCCGACCATCGGCGCTAGTCGCAGCATCAACGCCGTAACAGTTGGGCCCGGTGCGAGTGGTTCATGCAGATGCAGAATGTCGAACGCCTCGTCGTTCAGTGCGCGCAGGGTGCGTAGAGCTGCCGAGGGGTCGGGGGCAATCGGCACCATTGAGCCGTTCGCCGCGGTCGGCAGGCTGTTGCCGAGCGGGGTGATGAACGCCTCGGGCGGCGGCCCGTCACACGGCCCAAGCACGCGAACCTCGTGACCCATGCGGCGCAACTCACGCGCCAGCCCGAGCACCTGGTGTTGCACTCCGCCGGGGATGGTGAGGCTGTAGGGGCTCACCATGGCGATGCGCAGCATGTCGCTACGGCGACGAGCCAATTCGGCGACTTCCACCCCCTCAACGGTACGGTGGGCAGCGCAATGCCGAGAGGAGCCACACCGTGACGAAGCCTTCGAGCACACAGCGCCCGGCGATCTCGCTCGTCGCCTCTGCAACACGGCGCAATGCTGTGCTGCAACTTGCAGCACAAGCAGAGAGTCACGGGTTCACACACGTGGCGTGTCCGAGTCTCGGTGCGGCGATGCCGCTGTGCACATCGCTCGCACATGCAACGACGTCACTTCGCTTCTTCACGTCGATTCAACCGATCTATCTCGCTCACCCGGTTGAAGCGGGCAACACCGCATCGCACATCCACGAAGTATCGGGTGGACGCTTTGCCTTCGGCATTGGTGTCAGCCACGGGCCCGTAACCCAGCGTCTCGGCGTGCAGACGGGCAAGCCACTGGGCGACATTCGCAACTACGTCGCAGCAATGCGCACCAACGAAAAGTTTGGTGGCGCACTACCGCCGATCTATCTCGCCACCTTGCGCGACAAGATGCTCGACCTCGCGATAGAGATTGCCGATGGTGCACTGTGGGCAAATGCGTCGCTGCGCGGCATCTCGCGACAGGTTGAACGAGTACCGCACGACAAGCGCACGACGTTCTTCATGGCGAACATGATTCCCACCGTCGTGAGCGACGACATCGAGGCTGCCCGTGCGGTCAATCGTCGCACCCTGGTGATGTATGCGACATTGCCCAATTATCGCAACTATTGGCGCGACACGGGCCACGCCGAACAAGTCGAGGCCTTCGAGCGCGTGCTGGCGAGCGCATCGCGCGAGAAACTTGGCGATGAACTCACCGCGGTGATGCAAGATGCCTGGCTTGACGACTGCACCATTTCGGGTCCCGCAGATCTCGTGCGTGAACGTTTTGCCGCGTGGTGGGCCACCGGGGTCATGCCGGTGGCGGTGATGTCAGCCGTTGACGGCGGCCAAGCCAAGGGTGTGGCCAATCTCTTCGCCGCCTACGCGGCGTAACGTCGCGACCCAACCGACTGGGCGGCTCGACTAGGCCGCGTAGCCCGGATCGCTCGGCCAGTTCGGCGAGAAGAGGTGCCACTGCTCGGGGGCGCGGCGAATCAGCATTTCGAACTCGCCCATTAACCGCTGCGTGAGTCGCGAGACGTCGTCACGCAGACCACCGCGCTCGGCGAGCGACAGTGGCGGGCGCACGACCGCGTGGTGGCCATTCACGCGTCGCGTGAAATACACCGCGAGTGGCAAGAGCGGTGCACCTGTGCGTAGCGAAAAGAACGCCGGCCCAGCAGGGGCCGTCGTGCGTTCGCCGAAGAAGTCGACTTCCACCCCATTGCGCTGAATGTCGCGGTCACACAACAGGCTCACGACATGATTCGCGCGTAGAGCTTCTTGCACTGCTACACCCGCACGGTCATCGAGTGGAATCACGTTCACGCCGTAGGCGCGCCGCACATCGGTGAAGGCTTGATAGGCCTCTTTGTTGTCGAGTACTTCGACGACGGCACTCAGTTGGTGACCGCGCTCGATCAGCCATCGGCCGGCCCATTCCCACCCGCCGATGTGCGGCAGCGCGAGAATCACACCCTTGCCTTGCGCGAGACCCGCTTCGATGTGTGAGAAGCCCTCGACACTGAAGCCCGCCTCGATCTCGCGCGGCGTGAAGATCGGCATGCGAAAGGTCTCGACGTAGTAGCGCATGTAACTCTGAAATGCATCGTTGATGCGCCGCTGCATCTGCAGGGCACTCAAATGCGGCGACACACGACGCTGATGACGCTCAACCAGTTTGCGCTCGTTGCGCATCGCCAGTGCCCCGAAACCACCCATGCCGAGTGCGGCACCGTGCGCCACGACATCGGGCACGGCCGCGCCAAAGAGCGACGCGAGTCGAAAGGCGACCCCGGGGCCAGCGGTGCGTGTACGACTGTCGCGTTCAGCCATCGCGACGACGCGACGTCAATCGCTCACGCCGCACTGCGAGTGCACTGCGGCGCGACGCCCGGCGCGAACGACGTGACTCGAGACGCGCTGCGGTCGACGGTGACACTGCTGCGAGGCGCCAGATCTTGACGAACCGCTGCACAGCCGTGAGCGAGACGAGCACAAGCATCGCCCACATCACCCAGTAGAGGCCCGAGTCGAAGAGCAACCCGATGCACAACACGACGATGCGCTCCGCGCGCTCCATTAGGCCGCCCTTGGCCTGAATGCCGAGTGATTCAGCCTTGGCTCGCTGGTAAGAAATCAATTGCGACACTGCCATGACGGCAAAAGGCAGCACAGCGGCGGTGCCACCGCGCGTGTCGCCGAGATACCAGGCGACGCCACCCAGCATCAGCGAGTCGGTGATGCGGTCGACCGTCGAGTCAAAGAATGCCCCGCGCTGGCTGGAAACGTTCGAGGCCTTGGCGAGTGCCCCATCGAGCATGTCGGGCAGCGCCGCTGCGATGACGAGGAGCAGCCCAAGCCGCAAGTAGCCCGCCCCGATTGCGACGGCGGCGGCCACGGCAATGACGAGACCGACGACCGTGAGGTGGTCGGGGGTGATCTTGGTGCGCGTCAGCGTGACGCCGACGGGCCGCACGTACTTGTCGACGTGCACACGAAACTTGCCGTCAAACACGCGTCAAGGCTACTCGCGTGGGTTGTCTTCGACGAGGGTCTCGACGATGCGACCGTCGACGGCATCGACCAACACGAGACCGCGTTGCAGCGGTGGTTCTTGCGCGCTGTAGCAGAACACTCGCCACGTCGGACGACTACGCAGCCCACGCCACACCTGTTGAGCAGATGCATGACCAACAGCGAAACCGACTGCTTGGGTGGCGCGCACCAACGCCTCGCGTTCGTTGATGCTCATCTTCCATGAGGAAGTGAAAACATACGCCGCGAACGCACCAAGCAAGACCGCGACGTACAGCAGACCGTCGTTGACGAGCGAACCCTCGTCATTGCGTCGCGCGAGCCACAACAGCAGACAACCGAGCGCGACCAAGCTGTAGATGACAGCGGGAATCCGTCGTCGACTGTTGTCA
>RGSV01000096.1 GCA_010025655.1 Acidimicrobiia bacterium | reverse complement strand
CTCTTACCGCACCGTTTCACCCTTGCCTGATCGCAGCCGAAGCCGCGCCATCGGCGGTGTGTTCTCTGTTGCACGGGATGTCAGGTTTCCCCGACCTGGCTCGCGCCAGCACTCTGTCCTGTGAAGTCCCGACTTTCCTCAACCGCGCGCAAAGCGCGCAACTGCGGTCACCCGACCGACTCGCCGTCAGATTCAAGGCTACGGGCGGTCGCGCAATACCCGCACCCCGGGGTGCGCCACCACGAGACCGGCCGCTTCTGCCGCTTTTCCAAGCCTCACGTCGTAGGTGACGAACCAGTCGAGTTCGGTCATCAATGTAAGAGCAGTCGCAAGATGAAGTGCATCGAGCGACCGAAGATGAGGCGGTGAAACGGTCGCCGCTTGACTCACAATCAACCGCGAAACGTCGACTGCTGAAAACGTGCTGAGAACGCGCCGAGCCGCAATCTCGAAAGCGGGGCCTCGTCGAATTGTTGCACGTCGTACCTCGACTTCGCTGACGAGCGACGTAAGCCGCAATGTTGATGTTTTCAGGAAGTTTCGCAGTGCTGGTGACTCACGTTCGGTCATGGCCAGCTTTGCGATTGCTGAAGAGTCGACATAGCAGCGCATAAGCCCTATTCAGCCGTTCAGTCTTCTCGACGTTCGTCAATGATCTCCTGCGACAATGTCTTGCCGCGTGTTGCCGGAAGCGGCGGAGGCAAGTCGTTGAAGTCAAGTGAAGGTGGACGTATCTGTCCGCTCTCCATCATCTGACTGAGGGCTGATGTTCGGATAGGTGAAATCTGAGCTACTGGACGTCCACGGTCGGTCACGATGAGAAGTTCGCCACGCGTAACACGAGCGATCACTTCGGATGCGTTTTGTTTGAGTTCGCGAATACCGATTGAGTTCATGTGCTACATTGTAGAACATTGCTGTACGGTTGCGAGGGGGCTTCTAGTCTGCGGGGCATGCCGCAGACCGTGCTCGTGACCGGGGCGACGGGCTATGTCGGCGGTCGCCTTGCGCCACAGTTGGTGGACGAAGGGTTCAGCGTGCGCGTCTTGGTGCGTAGCGCGGCGAAAGTCGCCAAGACCCCATGGGCGAAGCGCGCGCAGGTGATTGAGGGCGACGCACTCGACCCCAAGGCACTCGATACCGCACTCGCCGGAGTGCAGACCGCGTTCTACCTGTTGCACTCCATCAGCACGGGGGCGAAATTCGATGACCTCGAAGCCTCAATGGCCCGCACCTTCGCTGAAGCAGCGGCACGCAACGGTGTGCAGCGCATCGTGTATCTCGGCGGTATTGCCAATGACGAGAACCTGAGCAAGCACCTAGAGTCGCGCCGCTCGGTTGGCAAGGTGCTGGCGAGCACCGGCGTGTCAGTCATCGAACTGCGGGCTGGCATCATCATCGGGTCGGGCTCGGCATCGTTCGAAATGCTGCGATACCTCACCGAACACCTGCCGGCGATGGTCACCCCGCGGTGGGTCGACAACCCAACGCAACCAGTTGCGATCGTCAACATGTTGCACTTTTTGGTGGCGGCTGCGCGCGCACCTCGCGAGGTGCAAGGCGTGTTTGATGTGGGAGGTGCCGAGACTCTTACGTATCGCGAAATGATGATGCGGTTCGCCAAAGCCGCCGGGCTGCGGCGTCGGTTCATCGTGAAAGTTCCGCTGCTTACGCCGCGCATCTCGAGCATGTGGGTTGGTCTCGTTACGCCTGTGCCAGCGTCGATTGCAAGACCGCTCATTGACTCACTCATCAACAAAGTGGTGGTTGACCCGTCGAAGTCGGTGTTGACCGTCTTGCCGCCGCCACCGGAAGGATTGCTCACGTTTGATCAAGCGCTGAAGCGGGCTCTCGAACGCACCAACGCACCGACGCGCTGGACCGATGCATCACGGCCGTGGGTCGCCTGGGACGTTGCGGTGACCGACCCGTCATGGACCGGCGGTTCACTGTTCGTTGACGAACGCGAACGAATGACTACTGCATCGCGCGAGCAAGTGTGGAAGACACTCTCGTCGCTGGGTGGCACGACTGGTTGGTATGGCTTCGAGTGGTTATGGCGACTTCGTGGTCGCATCGACTCGGTGTTCGGAGGTGTCGGCATGCGTGCAGGGCGCACTGACCCCAACGTGCTGCGCGTCGGTGATCCACTCGACTTCTGGCGTATCGCCGATGTGGTCGATGGTCAAACGGTCTTGTTGCGTGCCGAGATGCGGGTGCCAGGGCAAGCCTGGCTCGAGTTTCGGGTGCAGCCCGTCAGCGGCGGCACGCACGTGATGCAACGCGCCATCTTTCGCCCGCGCGGGCTAGCGGGGCGACTGTATTGGTGGGTGTTGATTCCGTTTCATACGTTCATCTTCCCGGGCATGTTGCGCAATGCGCTGGCGCATGCCGAGCGAAGCTGAGCGCGACAAGCCGAGCGGCACACAACGAATCTGACTTACGGTTGCTTGACTACGCCCGTCGTCTCGTACCGTAGAAAGGCATGCTGCACATCAAACCCGGCACCGCGTGGGCAGACTTCTACGCCCGCGCCAAGGCCGCTGCACCCGAGGCGTTCGACGCACAGTCACTTCGCAACCTGATCGGGGGTGAGTGGGTCGCCGGTGCTTCGGTGAAGCCACACACTGTGCCCGTCGACGGCACGCAGATTCCGGGTGCACCGATGATCAACTCTGACGAAGCCAAGAAGGCGATGTCGCTTGCCGTGAAACAAGATCGTGAATGGTCGCTCGTGCCGCTCGACGAACGCATGCGACGAGTGTCGAAGGCTGTTGAGTTGCTACGCGAGAACCGTGACGTCATTGCCGGGCTCTTGATGTGGGAGATCGGTAAACCGTGGAAGATCGCCTGCGACGACGTCGATCGCTGTATCGACGGCGTGGCGTGGTATCTCACACAGATTGAACGGCAGATGTCTGACCGAGTGCCGCTCGAGGGGCCAGTGTCGAACATCGCCTCGTGGAATTATCCACTCAGTGTTCTGGTGCACGCAGAATTGGTTCAACTGCTGGCTGGCAATGCGGTGGTCGCGAAGACTCCGTCGCAGGGTGGTTTTCACGCCCTCACGCTGTCGCACGCGTTGATGGCGCGAGCTGGTTTGCCGGCGACGCTTGTTTCGGGCAGCGGGGCAGAACTCAGCGAAGCGCTGATCTCGACCGCCGACCTTGGTGCACTCGTCTTCGTCGGTGGTCGCACCAACGGTCGCAAGATTGCCACACGGCTCGCCGACCTGCGTCGTCGCCACGTGCTCGAACAAGAAGGTCTCAACGCCTGGGGAGTGTGGAACTTCTCGCAGTGGAACGATCTCGCAGGCCACCTGAAGAAAGGGTTCGCCTACGCCAAACAACGCTGCACTGCCTACCCGCGCTATGTCGTGCAGCGCCGATTGTTGCCTGAGTTTCTCGAGGCGTATTACCCAGTTGTGTCTTCGCTCAAGTTCGGCCACCCGTGCGCGGTGGAAAATGACAGTGACGCGCTGCCTGACCTCGACTTCGGGCCCGTCATTCAGCGCACGAAAGCCGCGACGCTGGCTGCGCAATTCGACGAAGCTATTGAAACCGGTGGCATTCCGCTCATGCATGCGAAGCTGTCGAACGGTCGCTTCATCGACGGGCAAGATACGGCCGCGTATGCCGCCCCAGCGTGCGTGCTCGAACCACCTTCGGCGTGGTCGCTGCACCATGCCGAGCCGTTCGGCCCACTTGATTCCATCGTTGTCGTCGATACTGAGGCCGAGTTCTTGGCGGCGATGAACGCTTCGAATGGTTCGCTCGTTGCGTCGATTGCCACCGACGACCTCGAGTTTGCTGAGCGCGTCGGCGAAGACGTGCTCTCGTTCAAACTCGGTGTCAACAAGCCGCGTTCGCGAGGCGATCGCGAAGAAGTGTTCGGCGGTCGCGGTGGATCATGGAAGGGTGCCTTTGTCGGCGGCGACCTTCTCGTTGATGCCGTCACTAACGGCGAGCGCCCGCTGTACGGAAACTTCCCTGACGGGTCGCGTTACCCGAAAACCTGACGTCGCGCTTAGCCGCAGCTGACGCTGTCGTACGCCAGCGAGTTGAGGCTCGGCGTCTCAAGAATCAGCGACACGCGTGAGCCATCGGCCTGCACCGGCCCGACCGTCACGTTGATCGGCGTGAGTGGCCCGAACGCACTCGGCACAGCGGCCACGTTTGCCTTGCCGGTGTCGGGGTTGACGCTCGGCAAGATTCCACTGAGACCCGGGTTGAGCGCTTGAGCGAGCACGGCAGCGTGGCGTGCTTCGTCTTGGCCGATGCCGATTGCCGCCTGGCGCAACGCTTTGTCACCGAGCATCGTGACGACACCCTGGTAGGTCTGGGCGGCGAGATTTTCGAGCGCGTGGGCCAGCACGACGACATCAAGCGCCGGGTTCTCGTTGTCGGTGGCGGTGATCAATTCGAGTGCTGGTGCGATGTACACCTCGTTGATGCGCGGGTTGCCACAGGTGAAGGGTGTGCCGCCCAGTTTGGTGATGAGACCGTTGATGGCTTCAGCGTGGCCTTTGTGGTCGTCGCGCAACCGCTTGGCGATGTCGCCAGCAGCGGCGAACGCACCGGTGAACACACCGAGACCAAGCGCCGCTTCATATGTGTCGATGGCGTTGAATTCAAGTGATGCGGCAGTGCGCAACAACACAACATCATTGACTTCGACGTTGGGCAGCGTGACCTTTGACGGGGCGACACCCACTGACACCACGTTCTCGCTCTCGGGAACATTCGCCTGCTTGCCGCATGCAGCAAGCACGACACCGGCAACGCCGGCTCCTGGGCCGTGATGTCGGCCGATCAGGAACGCGGCATCGTTTACGTGCCGGTCGAGGCCGCCACCGGCGACATGTACGGGGGCCATCGTCTGGGCGACAACCTCTTCACGACGAGCCTGGTCGCGCTTGACGCAAGGACCGGGAAGCGTCGCTGGCATTACCAGTTCGTGAGGCATGACATCTGGGACCGTGATCCTCCGGCGCCGCCAACGCTCGTTACGGTGCAGCATGAGGGGCGCAAGGTCGATGCGGTCGCGCAGGTGACCAAATCCGGCTTCGTGTTCGTGTTCGACCGCGAGACAGGACAGCCG
>RGSV01000095.1 GCA_010025655.1 Acidimicrobiia bacterium | reverse complement strand
TGTCGGTCGTGAGGCACGTCGGCTTGATGCCGTAGCACCCCGCGCGGTGTATGAGATCGAAGACGCCGTGCAGTTCGTGGCGAGTCGTCTCGCCGCCGAGTCGCAGGCGCGACTCACCTTCGACGACCTGCGCAAGCTGTTGCGGGCCCATCTGCGTTGGCTACACGACAAAGGGCTTCAGCCCGCTGATGTGATCGACCGCCGGCAAGATATCGATGAAGACGTGGTGGTCGATGAAGACACCCTCACCGCCTGGCTGCTGGCAGAAGCCGAGCGGCGCGAGGTGGAAGTGCTCGACGACGTTGATGTGTATCGCGTGGTGCGGGCGCACCTGGAATATTTCGAGGCGATCGGAGCGGTCGGCCCAGAGGCTGACGGCTGAGGCGAGCGCGGCGCGGCGCGGCGCGGCGCCTAGCCCATCGCCTCTTCGTAACTGCGGTCGGTGTGAAAGTCTGAGCGCCACAGGTTGATGTAGCGCTGCAATCGTGGGTTGAAGTAGGGGTCGTCGTCGAGAATGTCGCCCCAGCGATGGCCGAGTTTGGCAACCTCGGCTTCGATGCGCAGCGCTACTCGCGTCTTTGATTCGAAGTGAAAGAACTTGGCGTGCGGAGTGAAAATGACGCGATAGCCGGCCTGCTGCACCTTGAGAGCGAAGTCGATGTCGTTCCAGTTGCCCGGAAACTGGACGCTGAGGCCGCCAACTTCTTCGAAGACCTTCCGCGACGTGAGCAGGCAGGCAGCAATCACGCTTGAGGCCTCACGCTGCACGCGCACGTAGTTGTGGGCACCACGCGTGTCAGCGGGTTGCAGCCGGTACATGTCGGTTGGATCTGGGCTGAAAATATGACCCGCACTTTGAATCGTGCCGTCCTCAAAGTGCAAAATCGGCCCGACGATGCCGACCGTCGGATCTTCAAAGAATGCCAACATCGTCTCCAGCGCATCGGCGGTAATGATTTCGGTGTCATCGTTGAGTAGCAGAACGAACTCACCACTCGAGTGGGCGACTCCAATGTTGTTCTTCACTGCGAAGTTGAAAGCCTGGTCATAGTCGACGATCATCAGTCGGTCGCCGCCGATTCGAGAGAGTGCGTCGCGCACCTCAAGTGGCGTCGGTGTGTCGGCGACGATGATGAACTCGAGTTGTTGGTAGGTCGACTTCTCGAGCATGGTCTGCACGGTGTTGACCACCAGCGGCACCGTCGTGCCGCGGATCTCAGCACTGCTGCCACGCGTTGGGATGATCACCGATACCAGTGGCCGTCGCGAAAGTCGCCGCCGCACACGCACACATGGGGTCTCTGCGTCGAACTCAACGTCGGCTGCGATACCGACACGAGCCAGATGTTGAATCACGGCTTCACGGTTAGCAGCCGGCAGAAAGTTGGCGCTCGGCGTGACGTTGAATATCTCAGCCACTCGCGTGATGACTTTGGCATGCTCACACAGCCGCAGGTTGCGGTCGTGGGCGTCAGTGGCGGTGAGTGCCGCAAGGCCACCGGCTGCGTCGACGAGTCGTCGACGAACCACGATGGTGTCACCGATGTAGTTGTGCGACCGCAGGCGCTCTGGCGAAAACGACGGCCGACGTTGATACGACGGCAAGCGATCGTCTCGTTTCACGTCGTGGCGGGTGTCGCCGTAGAGCACGTCAATTTCGGTCGCTGCCGTTCTGGCAAAGTGCAGGGCATCGCGCGTGATGCGGTCACCGGCGGCAACGAACACCACCCACTCGGCGGCTGGGTCGTCGCCCAGCACGATGCGTCGGCCGAACGATGCTGGTGAACCGTTGAGTGCCAGATGCCAGTGCCGCCGCCCGAAGCCCAAGCCCCGAAGTGAGTCGGCGGTTGCGGCCATCGCCGACGGTGATGCCGTGCGTGCGTCGGTAGCAAAGACGAAACTCGACAACTACCGTGCCAGCCGTTTCTTGAGTGCCATTCGCAGACCGAACGGCAGGTTGCGGTAGACGAAGCGAATCGGGCGCAGCCAGTCGAGGTGAATCCAGTCGTTGGGCTTTTTGTGGAATTCATAGTCGCGCACCAAGGAGGCGCCACTTGCCGATAACGCGGTTTGGCGGCGAGCCGCAGCGCGATTGCCGGCTTCGTCGTCGCGCTGCGACCATTGCGCGAGCAAGGCCTCAACTTCGGCGGCACCGCGTGGTTGCTTCACGTGAGTCTCACGATCGACGCGTCAGATCATCACGTTGAAGTTCGACAGCACACGACCAGCGAGCTCGGTGTCGCCGCTGACGGCAACTCGCGGGTCGCCGGGCTTCCAGAACTGACGACCACAGCACATCGCAAAATACGCCTCGCTATCGATGGAGATAACGCAGAGCGGCTGTGGCGCGACCTCGACCAACTTGGCGCGACCTGCTTCGGTCGCCACATGAAAATCTGCCTGCACGGCTCCCGTAATGCGCAACGTCACGGTCGAGCCATCGGGTGCTTTCGCACGCTTGCCGACCACCATCGGCAGTGAGCGAACGAAGCGCGACAGGCTGTGCCGCGCCGCCGCACCACCTTGGTTGCCGGGTTTGCCGATGGCGCGGCGAATGTCTTGCTCATGAACCCAGGCATCCATCACACGAATGTGTAAGAAGTCAGCAAACGTGCCAGGGCCCGTCGGGGTCATCATCTCGCGCGCGAAATACGCATCATCGGCGGTGGCAAACGTGTTGCGACGCTTGGCTTGAATCTCTTTCCATTCGGTGAACACCGTTGCCCCTGGCAGCGAACGACGCGCGTCAACTTCGTGCTCGTTGAATTCTCCGATCGGGTTCTTTACGTTCGACAGATTGCTCGCACGATGTGCCGTGCCGGGTTCACCATGCAGGCCTTTTTCTGACGACACGAGGTGCGACAAGGTGTCTTGCACTGACCAGCCGGGTAACTCGGTTGCCGTCTTCCACTGTGATTCGTCGAGCGTTGCGAGCAGCGAGTCGAGAGAACTCCACACATCTTCGAGCATGGTGATGAGTTCGGTGGGGCGGCTCATAGAGCAGGGTTCTGCACGGTCTGCCATTCGCGTGCACGCAGGTAGGGGTTGAACGAGTTGGCAATATGCGTCATGTCGTCGGGCGTCTTGGGCACCTTCAGTTCATAGAAGTGTGGAAACTCAGCCATGCCGCACACGAGCTGCCAGAGTCGTACGGCATCGTCGCCCGTCGGAGCGGGCACGATGACTGGGCCAAACACCGCACGTCCCGTCGCTGGCACGATGATTGGCACACCGAAGCCACCCAGTTGTTGCACTGCGTTGTCGTGGTCACGACGTACGTCGTCATGTGTGGTCTGGTCGGCGAGGGCGGCCTGCCATGTGTTGTCGGGTGCGCCAATCTCGGTGAGCAAGCGGCGTGCAGTTGCTTCTTCGTAGGGGCGTTGACCTTCGAGATGCAGTGCATTGGCGCTGACGAGATACCAGGCTCCACAGAGGTCGTTGTCAATGCGTTTCAACCACGCGGCGATGCGCAGGGGAGTCCACCCGTATGCAATTTCGCGCTCCCACGGCATCTTCTTGCCATCGACGTGGTTGATCACCTCGAGGCTGAAGAACTTCCAATTCACGCGCAGCGGGGTGAGTCGTGCGACCTCGCGAATCCACAGCGATGTCTGGTGCGCATAGGGGCACATCGTGTCGAAGTAGAAATCGACGACTTCGGGCGCTGAAGCCATACCTGAACCCTAGGTTAGATTTGTTGCGTGCAACGCCCCGGGCGCTTTGAACATACGCGGTTTCTCGGCGATAAACGCACGCAGTTGGTGTACGACGTTGACGCGTGGTCGAATACCGAAGTCATCGACGACATCGTGGCCACCAACTCGGGCATCTGTTTTGCGCCCGACACGCTGGCCGAAGCGCGCAACCGCGGATACCGACTCGCCACCGCGTGAACGGCACGTTCGCCTCCGGCGCGCTCACGCTGCAGCGCTACCTGAGCCTTGGCCCGGCGCGAGGTGCGGCGCGACCCGCCGTGTTGTTGTGCCACGGGTTTCCGATCGGACCGCAGGATGCGCGGCACTCGGCGAGCTCGTTTCCTGAGTTGATCGACCGCATCGCAAACGAACTGGGTTGGAGCGGTATGACCTTCACCTTTCGCGGTTGCGGCAACAGCGACGGTGACTTCTCAATGCAAGGGTGGATCGAAGACACGCGAGCAGCGATCGACCACCTCGTTGCCGAAACTCAACCGACTCAGGTGTGGTTGCTCGGCACCAACACAGGTGCTTCGGTCGCGCTATGTGTTGCGGCAGACGACCCGCGTGTCAGCGGCTGCGCATTGCTTGGGCCGCGCGCCGACTTTGACGACTGGGCCGAGCATCCGCGGCGACTGCTCGAACACTCGCGTGAGATTGGTGCCGTGCGCACGCCGGCGTTTCCGACGCAATTCGATGAGTGGAGCCGTGAACTACGGCGCTTTCGCCCGAGTGAAGCCGCGCGTCGTTTCGCGCCACGCCCACTGCTCTTGATGCACGGAGATGAAGACGAACTTGTGCCCGAAAGCGATTCACGTACGCTCGCTGAAGCACACGGCAGCGCAGAACTTCACGTGATCCCCGGTGGAGGTCATCGTCTTCGTCATGACCCGCGGGCGATTGCGATGTTGATTGGCTGGCTCGACCGCCAGCGTTGAGCGAGGTGCCGCAAGCTGTGGCTTGCGCTCTTCAGCGCTCGTAGCCGTCGGGGTGACGCTCGTGCCAGCGATAGGCACTCGCGATGATTTCACGCAGATCTCGTGTCGCACGCCAGCCGAGTACCGCACGAATCAGCGTCGGGTCGGCATACACCGACGCCGGGTCGCCAGCACGACGTGGAACTACTGCGTGCGGAAGCGTGCGTGAGGTAACCGACTCGGTGACCTCAATCAACTGGCGCACCGAGGTGCCTTGACCGGTGCCGACATTGCATACGAGTGACTTGCCGCCTGTTGCGAGATAGTCGAGAGCCTTGATGTGTGCATCAGCCAGATCAGACACATGTACATAGTCGCGCACGCAGGTGCCGTCAGGTGTGGGATAGTCGTCACCGAAGATCTCGAGGCGAGCCTGACCACCGAAGAGCACCCGCATGACGACGGGAACCAAGTTGGTGGTCAACGAGAAATCTTCGCCCAGGTCACCAGAGTCGT
>RGSV01000094.1 GCA_010025655.1 Acidimicrobiia bacterium | reverse complement strand
TCGGGTCGTGACCTACGAACCTGGGCGGACCGTTTCGGCAACGGAATGAAGCCACTCGTTCGCTGCATGTATTCGGCGTAACCCGGCTTGCGCTTGGCGAGCAGACGATCGAGCATCGCCACGCCCGAGACTCGCACGAGCAAGGTCGTCATCACTGCTGCACCAAGAAAAGCCCACATACCGGCACCTTGCGCCGACCCAACGATCGCCAAACCCCACCACACGAGGCAGTCGCCGAAATAGTTGGGGTGACGGGTGAGCGCCCAGAGACCTTGGTCCATGATCTGATCAGCGTTGCGTGGGTCGCGCTTGAACCTTGCGAGTTGTGCGTCGCCAACCGCCTCGAAGTACAACCCAACTGCCCACACAATGAATCCGAGCAAGGCGATGAACCCTGCACCCGCCTCGGTGTCGCGCTGGCCGAGGCTGATTGGTAGCGAAACGATGAACATCAATGCACCCTGCAATCCGAACACGCTGTAGAGGCTGACGATTGCGAAACGCTCACCGTGTTTGCGTCGCATCGCGCGATAGCGGAAGTCTTCGCCTTTGCCGAGGTTTCGTTTGGCTAAATAGCCCGTGAGGCGCAAGCCCCAGACCGTGACCATCAACAGAAGCAACCAGTTGCCGCCTCCCGACGCACCTGTCACAAACTTGGCAGCCCACCCGACCGCTACGAAGCCGAACCCCCACGCGATGTCAACGATCGATGCGTCGCGCTTGACGAGCGATATTGACCAGGTGGCGAGCATGAGACACGCAATCGTGACGATTGCTGCAGTCAGCACCGTTGAGACATCAGCCACGAAACGAGCGTACGTTGTGTCACCGACTGTACGGGGGATATCAGGGCGGCACGTTGCGGTCTGCTTTATCGGATGCGAGCCTTGAACGGTGCTTCAGGTGAAGAACCTTTGTGTAGAGGTTGGTGCGCGCCTCGTGGTGAACGATGCATCGTTCACGGTGATGCCCCGCGACAAAGTAGGTCTCGTAGGCCGCAATGGTGCAGGCAAGACGAGCCTCTTTAAGGTGCTCGGCGGGGCAAGCGAACCAAAGTCGGGCACGATCACTCGCGGTGGTGCGTTCGGTTACCTTCCGCAAGACCCACGTATCGCCGGTGCGTTCGATGGTCGCTCAGCCGTTTCGCACATCTTGTCGTCGCGCGGCATTGATGAAGACCTCGTGCGTCTTGAAAAACTTCGAATTGCGATGGAAGAACGCGCCGATGAGCAGAACATCGCCCGCTTCACCAAAGCCCAAGACGCCTTCGAGCTGAAAGGTGGCTACGCGGCCAATAGTGAGGCGCGGGCTATTGCGGCGGGACTCGGTTTGAAACCCGACCGACTCGATCTGCAACTCGGGGTGTTGTCGGGCGGCGAACGTCGCCGTGTTGAATTGGGTCGAATTCTCTATGGCGGCAGCGACACGTTGTTGCTCGACGAACCGACGAACCACCTCGACCTTGACGCCAAGATGTGGATGCTCGACTTCTTGCGCAACTACAAGGGTGCGCTGCTCGTAATCAGCCACGACCTGGAGCTGCTTGACGAAGCCATCACACGTGTGCTGCATCTTGACCGACCCGACGAAGCCGACACTGGTCAGATCATCGAATATCGCGGAACCTATTCGCAATATCTTCGGTCGCGCGAAGCCGATGAGGCACGCGCTGCGAAGATGGCAGCGCAACAGTCAAAAGAGATTGACCGCCTACAGCGAGTTGTTGATCGATTCGGCGCCAAAGCGTCTAAGGCAGCCATGGCTCGCAGCATCGAGAAGCGCATCGACCGGCTCGATGCCGATCGTGTGCACGCTCCGCGCGCAAGGCGCATGCTTCAGGTGAAGTTTCCACCTGCACCGAGTTGCGGTGAGACGGTGCTTGTTGCCAATGGTCTGCGCAAGAGCTATGGCGGGCCCGATGTGTTTCACGACGTGAGTTTTGATCTCGGGCGCGGCGAGCGTTTGCTGGTGCTCGGGCTGAACGGTGCGGGTAAGACGTCGTTGCTGCGTATTTTGGCGGGCGAGTCGAAGGCTGATGACGGTGATTTCTCGTTTGGCTACCAGGTGCAGCACGGGTATTACGCGCAGGAACACGACAACCTCGTTGGCGAAAAATCGCTGGTCGATCACATGCGTGAGATGGCCCCGGCGCGACTGGGGCTCACCGAAACACAGTTGCGCGGCATGCTCGGGTCGTTCGGGCTTTCGGGAGACAAGGTGTTTCAAGAGTCATCGACGCTGTCGGGTGGCGAAAAGACCAAGCTCGCTCTTGCCATGTTGATGGTCGGTCGCAACAATTTGTTGTTGCTTGACGAACCAACGAACAACCTTGACCCGTCGAGTCGAGAGGCGGTGGCTACCGCACTTGCCGACTGGAACGGTGCGATCGTGCTCGTGAGCCACGACACCGACTTCGTCGCACAACTCGCACCCACCAAGGTGCTGGTGATGCCCGATGGTCAGGTTGACTACTACAACGAGTCGTGGTTGGAGATCGTCAGCCTCGCCTGAGCGGGCGTTCTAGTGTTTTGCTGATGTCAAGCACGCCGTCGCCATACCCCGATGAATCTGACGGCTACTGGATGCATTATCACGACGAAAACAGCCAGAAGCTCGCTGACGCAATCATCAAATACGCCGTCGAGCGGGTGCGCATGGATCCGCCACCGCTTGATGCACCAAAGTCGCTCAGTGAACTGCAACACGAAGTTGGCAACACCATCACCGCTGAAGGCCTCGGCGCGGCAAAGGCCTTGAGCATTTTCACCGAACAACTCGCCCCATCGTGTATCAGTGTCGACCATCCGTTGTTCTTGTCGTTCGTGCCAGGTGCGCCGACCGAATCATCGGTGCTGTTCGACCTCGTCGTTGCTGCGAGCAACGTGTATGCCGGCTCGTGGCTCGAAGGTGCAGGTGCGGTTTACGCAGAGAACCAGGCCCTGGCGTGGCTTGCTGACCTCGCAGGTTTGCCGTCGAGCGCTGGGGGAGTCTTCGTAAGCGGAGGAACCGCAGGCAACTTGTCGGCGCTCATCGCCGCACGTTGGCAGTGGCGCCAGCGTGGCAGGGGAGCTCACGCTCGTGTGCGGCCAATCATCCTCGCGTCGGGTGGAGCACACTCGTCGGTGGCACTCGCCGCCAACGCGATGGACGCCGACCTGGTTGCCGTGCCGACCGATTATGCCAACCGATTGATGGCGTCTGACGTGCGTGCGAGCTATGACGCAATGTCTGCCGAAGATCGAGTGCGAGTGTGCGCCGTGGTCGCGACTGCCGGCACGACCAACCTCGGAGTCATCGACGATCTCGCCGGCATCGGTGCGTTCGCGCGCGAGAAAAACGTGTGGTTTCACGTCGATGGCGCATACGGCGCGGCGGCGTTATGCGCACGCAGCGTGCGACACGAATTCGCTGGCATCGAGCTGGCTGACAGTTTCATCGTCGACCCGCATAAGTGGCTCTTTGGTCCGTACGACTGTTGCGCATTGCTCTACCGCGACGTTCGCATCGGCAAGGCCGCCCATACGCAGAAGGCTGAGTATCTCGACGTCTTGATTCAAGATGCAACAGCACAACTCGACGAGGCCTACAACCCAGCCGATCTGGCGCACCACCTCACACGGCGCGCTCGTGGGCTGCCGTTCTGGTTCAGCCTTGCCACACATGGCACTGAGGCCTACGAAGAGGCGATGGAGATCACCTTGCAGGTCACGCGCGACGCGGCCGACATGGTACGTGCATCAGAACATCTTGAATTCGTTGTGCCGCCATCGTTGTCGATTCTCGTTGTGCGACGCAAGGGGTGGTCGCCTGACGATTACAAGCGTTGGAGTGACCGCATGTTGCACGACGGCATCGCGTTCGTAATGCCAACTACCCACCAGGGCGAAACTGTCTTGCGCATGTGCTTGGTGAACCCGCGCACCGACCCTGCACAGATGCAGATGCTGTTCGATTCGATGCGTAGCTGATCCCTCGCTGCGAGACTGAACTCATGGGCCTCTTCACGACGCTTCGCTCGGTGGTGGCTCTACGCAGATTCGACTTCAACGGGCGGCGTCGTCGGCTAGCGAAGTGTGGCGACATTGACGATGTACGACGACTCGCCAAGCGCAACCTGCCCGGAGGAGTCTTCGACTATTTCGATGGCGCGGCCGAGACCGAATGGTCGATGGTCAATAATTCGGCGGCATTTGAACGCGTGCATCTCACGCCGCGCGTGTTGGTTGACGTATCGCACATCGACACCAGTGTGACCGTGATGGGCACGCGCATGCCGTTTCCGTTCGCGTTCTCGCCGACCGGATTCACTCGTATCGCAACTTCCGCAGGCGAGACCGCGGTGGCGCGAGTGGCGGCTCGCCACGGAGTGCCCTACACCTTGTCGACTCTTGGCACCCGCAGCATCGAAGAGGTAGCTGCGGCGCGCGCGAGCGTGACGACCGCAGCAGTCACGGGTCAGACGGCCGCGAACCCGACCGCCACGGCTGCGAGCCCGCTCTGGTATCAGCTGTATGTGTGGAAAGACCGCGGTCTCTCGCGCGAGCTCGTGCAACGTGCCAAGGCTGCTGGCTACCAGGCGATCATGGTTACCGTCGATACCGCGGTGTTCGGACGGCGCAACCGCGATGTGCGACGCGGTTTCACGCTTCCGCCGAAGATCGGACTCGAGACGTTCATTGACGGTGTGCGACATCCGCGTTGGACGTTTGACTTCGTTTCCCACGAACCCATCACGTTCTCGGCGGTGTCGGGTCGTGGCGACGTCGACGGTTCGACCGCGATCACGCTCAGCGACTATGTGAACAGCCAGTTCGATGCGTCGCTCTCGTGGCGCGACCTCGATTGGGTGCGCAGCGAATCTGGCCTGCCGATCATGTTGAAGGGCATTCAGTCGGTCGAAGATGCGGTGCGCGCCCGAAGCGAAGGTGTCGAGGCGATTGCGTTGTCGAACCACGGAGGGCGTCAGTTTGATGGTTCACCTGCACCAATCGAGTTGCTGCCGAGCGTGATGGATGCTGTCGGCGATGGCATCGAAGTGCTCGTTGACGGTGGTGTGCGTCGGGGTAGCGACGTGGTGAAGGCCTGCGCACTCGGCGCGCGGGCGGTGATGTTCGGCCGGCCGTATCTCTA
>RGSV01000093.1 GCA_010025655.1 Acidimicrobiia bacterium | reverse complement strand
CCGCAACCGGCTTCCCCACCAACATGACGCTGCGGTCGCTCGGCATCTTGCGGGCCAAAGACGTGCCGCCGATGACGGTGCTCTTGGTTGAGTCGCCCCAACCCAACGCGCCGTATGGCATCAAGGGCGTTGGTGAAATCGGGCTTGTGCCTACTGCTGGTGCCGTCGCCAAGGCGCTACACGAGCTCGACGGCGTGTGGCGCAACCAATTGCCTATGCGCCGCGCGGCGAACGAGGACGAGTGAGATCGCCTCGATGACCACCGCACGTTCGACCGCCCTGGCCGACACTTCGTCGACCATGAGTACGACGCCGGGTCTCGTCAACGCCCATCACCATCTCTATTCGGCCTTGGCGCGCGGCATGCCGGGCCCCAAGCGCAGCGCGCGTAACTTCGCCGACATGCTCTCGCTCGTGTGGTGGCGGCTCGATGCCGCACACGACCTCGACACCATCTACTGGTCGGCAAAACTCGGGGCGCTCGAAGCAGCACTGGCTGGCACGACGTGCATCATCGACCACCACGAATCACCGCGCGCTATTGACGGGTCGCTTGACGCCATCGACCGCGCCTGCAACGAAGTCGGCGTGCGGGTGAGCGCCTGCTACGGCGCCACCGACCGCTGGGCAGACGATGGCTCACTGCGCGAGAAGGTATCGCCCCTTTCTGCCATGACAAAGGCCGCACAGGCGGGGCTCGATGAATGCGACCGTCATCTACGTAGCGGCAAACGAGGCATGGTCGGTTTGCACGCTGCCTTCACCTGCAGCGACGAGACCATCGCCGCCGCTGCGACGCTTGCAGCATCACATGGTGTGGGTGTGCACGTACACGTGGCTGAGGCAATCGATGACATTGCTGCTGGCGCACGACTCGAGCCGCATGCCACTGATGACTGGCTGCTCGTGCACACCGTTCATCTAGATCGCCCATTGCGTGGCCGCATCGCGCACAACCCACGCTCGAATATGAACAATGGTGTTGGTTACGCAAAGCCGACCACCAAGCCCAACCAGGTGCTGCTTGGCTCTGACGGCATCGGCAGCGACATGGCCGAGGAATCGCGGCTGGCCTATGTGCGACTGCGTGAGTTCGACTCGCACGCGACACCCGACGTTGTCGCGGGTTGGATGCACAACGCCCGGCAGGTCTTCCCCGAATCACTCGACGATGTGGTCACCTGGCGCTACCCCGCTGCTGATGCACCATGGCATACCGCATTCACCACGGGTATGCGCGTCGAACAGGTGCAGGTCGCTGGTCAGGTCGTCGTCGACCGTGGCACCACAGTGCTGGTCGACGAACATGAGGTGCGCGCCAAGGCGCGCGAAGCCGCCGCAAGACTGCATCAGCGAATGGAGAACCTGTGACCCGCACTTCTGCTACCCCGACCTATTCGGCAACGCACACGAACGGCACCGCACGTGTGGCGTTGTATCTACAAGATGCGCACCCGATTCGCGAGGGCATGCAGTTCGCGCAATACGCCGAACAACGTGGTTTTGAAGCCGTATGGCAAGCCGAGAGCCGCCTTGTGCGCGAAGCGACCGTGCCAATGGCAGCGTTTGCGTCGGTCACCTCCAACTTGAAGGTTGGCTCGGGCGTCGTCGACTGTTGGAGCCGCAACCCGGCGCGACTTGCTGCCACGTTTAGCACCCTCGATGACCTCGCCCCGGGTCGCGTCTTGCTCGGCATTGGCGCCTGGTGGGATCCGCTCGCCAAAAAGGTGGGCATCGACCGTGCCAAGCCGCTGCGCGCAATGCGCGAGATCGTTACGGCGGTGCGGGCGCTACTCAACAACGAAACCGTCACGATGCAGGGCGACTTTGTGCAGCTCGACGGTGTCGAACTCGACTATGTGTATCAAGAACGCCGCCCGAAGAATGTGCCGATCTACATCGGTGCGACCGGCATGCAGATGATGGAGTTGACGGGCGAAATTGCCGACGGCGTGGTGCTCAACTATCTCGTCTCGCCTGAATACAACACCAAGGCCATCGAGGCTCTCGGCAATGGCGCTGCAAAGAGCGGTCGCTCGATTGATCACATCGACCGACCACAGTTGGTGGTGTGCAGCGTGCATGAAGATCGCAAAACTGCCCTCGACATGGCGCGGCTCATGGTCACGCAATACCTCGGCCAACAGCCGCACATCATGAAGGCCTCTGGCGTGCCACAGTCGCTGCTCGACAAGGTAGGCAGCGTGCTTACGTGGCCTGCCACTCACGAGCAGGTGGTGGCCGCGTCGAAACATGTTCCCGATGAGATCGTGCAGATGCTGACGGCCAGCGGCACACCGGCCGATGCCCGGGCGCAAGTCGAGCACTACCTGCGCAATGGGGCAACGTGTCCGATCTTGTATCCGCTGGGTGATGTGCGGGCAATGATCGATGCGTTCGCCGATTGGCGACCATTCAAGTGAGCACTGGCACATGAGCATCACCAACGCGACCACCATCGACGAGGCACTCGCCGCACTTGCGGTCAACCCGAAAGCGCGCGTCATACAGGGTGGCACCGACCTGATGGTCGAGGTCAACTTCAATCGCACCACGATCGACAGCGTCGTGTCGCTACGTCGAGTTGCCGAACTGCGTCGTTGGCACGTCGACGACGATGCACACACGCTGCGCATCGGGGCGGGGGTGCCCTATGCCGAGATGGAACGCCCGCCGCTCTGTGACCATGCGCCAGCCCTCGCCGAGGCCGCTCGCACCGTGGGGTCGCCCCAAATTCGCGCCGCTGGGTCACTGGGCGGCAACCTCGGCACCTGCTCACCCGCCGGTGACGGTTTACCCGTCTTGAGTGCGCTCGATGCAGTCGTGCATCTGCGTTCGCAGTCAGCCAGTCGCGATGTGTCAGTGCACGACTTCATGGTCGGCGTCAAACGCAACGTGCGACGCGCGGATGAGTTGATTGTGGCGGTCACGGTGCCGCTCGTGACGGGCTTCCAGGGTTACGCCAAGGTCGGCACACGCAACGCGATGGTGATCTCCGCGGCATCTGCATGTCTCGTACACGACGCCGTGGCGGGAACGGTGCGACTCGCCTTGGGTGCAGTGGCCCCCACCGTGGTGCGAGCGCGAGGTGCGGAAGCATGGCTCGCGAGCCAGACATCGCTCGTCGGCACACCGATGGTGAGCGAAGCACTCGCCCGCGAGTTCGGCGCTCGTGCAGCCGCCGAGTGCTCGCCAATCGACGACCACCGCTCAACCGCCGAGTACCGGCGACATGCCATCTCGGTGCTCGCCCAGCGACTGCTGCTGCGTGCCGCCACTGGCTCTGCCACAGCACTGCGAGGTATCCGCCAATGAGCAACGAGTTCTATCGTCTGCGAGTCAACGGCGTCGACCACGAGGTGCGTGACGCGTGGGCGGGCGAAAGTTTGTTGTACGTCTTGCGCGAGCGACTCGGGCTGCCCGGCACCAAGGGCGCATGCGAGCAGGGCGAATGTGGTTCGTGCACCGTGATCATGGATGGAGAAGCCGTGTGCTCATGCCTCGTGATGGCGGCAACTGCAGTCGAGGCCGACATCGTGACCGTCGAGGGTTTGGCAGTCGATGGCGAACCCACTGACGTGCAGCAGTCGTTCGTTGACGCTGGCGGCGTGCAGTGCGGCTTTTGCACGCCGGGGCTGATCGTGGCAGTGCATCATCTACTCGATCGCAACCCATCGCCGAGCGACCTCGAAATCAAAGAGGCCATCAGCGGCAACATCTGTCGATGCACGGGGTACGGTCGCATCTTCGAGGCAGTGCGCCAGGCCCGTGACGCGCGCGCCGCGAATAAAGGTTGACATGGCAACTTCGCACAGCACCATCACTGCCAACACCGGCACCACCACCGATCGCGCGACACGCACTCGGCACGGCGCACTCGGCACTTCTGCGCTACGCCCCGATGGCCTACCCAAGGTGCAGGGTCGCTTCGCCTTTTCTTCTGACGCGTGGGCCGACAACATGCTGTGGGGCGCGACGTTGCGCAGCCCGCATCCGTACGCCCGCATCGTGCGCATCGACACCTCTGGTGCACTTGCAATCAACGGCGTATCGGCCGTGGTGACCGCTGACGACGTGCCGGGCAAACTCACCTACGGCCTCATTGCGAGTGACCAGCCGGTGTTCGCCCGCGACTTCGTGCGCTATGCAGGCGAGCCTGTCGCCGCGGTTGCCGCCGACCACCCTGAGACGGCGCGTCGAGCGCTGCAGGCAATCGTTGTTGAATATGAGGTGCTTGCACCGCTCGTGGATGCAGAAGCTGCCATCGACTCAACGCGTGCAGCGATTCACCCTGACGGCAACGTGATTCGTCGACAGCGAATCGTGCGCGGTGACCAGCAGCTGGTCGGCGAAGTTGTCGTCGAAGGCACGTATGAGATTGGCATGCAAGACCAAGCGTTTCTCGGGCTCGAAGCTGCTCTGGCTCTGCCCGACGATGACGGCCATGGCGTAGAGCTCTTTGTCGCCACCCAGTGGCTGCACGAAGACCAGAAACAAATCGCCGCCTGTCTCAACCTCGAACCCTCGCGTGTACGACTCACGCTCGGCGGCGTGGGCGGTGCATTCGGCGGTCGCGAAGACATCAGCCTGCAGGTGCACTGCTGTCTGCTCGCTCTGGTGACCAAACGACCGATCAAGATGCAGTATGGCCGCGAAGAATCGTTCTTTGGCCACATCCATCGTCACCCCGCCACCATCTTCATGCGCCACCACGCCGACCGAGACGGCACGTTGCGGCGTGTCGAATCGCGACTTGTGCTTGACGGAGGTGCGTATGCCTCAACCTCGTCGGCTGTGCTCATCAACGCTGTTACCCACGTGCAAGGGCCATACCAATGCGAGAACGCCACCGTCGATGGCTATGCCGTGCGCACCAACAATCCACCATGTGGTGCGATGCGAGGTTTCGGTGTAGTACAAGCCTGCTTCGCCCACGAATCACAGATGGACAAACTTGCCGCCGCCTGCGGCATTTCGCCCGTCGACATTCGCCTGAAAAACGCCATGCGCACCGGCGACAAACTCATCACCGGTCAAGTGGTCGAGAGTGTCGCCCCAGTTGAGCGTTGCATTCGCGAAACCGCCGCCCTGCCGATGCCTGAACCACTTCCTGAAGCGCCCGACCCGTTACAGATTCCTGGCGGCTCTGGACTCACCGCGCGTCGATCGAACATTCGTCGCGGTGTCGGC
>RGSV01000092.1 GCA_010025655.1 Acidimicrobiia bacterium | reverse complement strand
GTACGGTTCCGGTGCGCGCGGCTCGAAGTATCAGGGTCAACGTGGCCCGACCCCGAGCCGCTACTTCGAGAATTTTCGTTAGACGAAGTTAGATCTCAGACTCAGCGGGCTGGCTGATGCGAATCTTGTTGCCGTCTGGGTCGAGTGTCTCGCACTCTCGATCACCCCACGGCATCACAAGTGCCTGAACTCCCAAGGCTGCGGCAATCACTTCAACGTCTTGCGTGACGAGGAATACGGTGCTGGGGCCCGCGGTGTCGCCGGCATGCTCCGAGAGAAAGAGTGTCGCTCCATCAGGGGTGCTCACCGAGATGAACCAGGGGAGTCCGGGCTCATGCTGATGTCGCCAATCTTCGACGAAACCAAGACGTACGTACCAGCTGGCCGACGCCACTGCGTCAGCAACTCGCAGTATCGGGATTGCTTCATGTGGTGCTTTCACGGACAGCCCAAGCCGCGGAGTAGATCTTTACTCACCAGCAACAGGTTCGCGCAACGGGGCATCGAGCGAACTCAGCGCTCGCTCTCCGTTCTCGATCGCGTCCAACACGTGCAGGGCGATGTCACCGACTTTCACTTGTGACTCATCTTTTCCTGCGCCCTTCACGCCGTCGTCGAGCATGATGTAGCAGAACGGGCAGGCCGTCGCGACGCGCGTGGCACCAGTGGCAATCGCCTCACGAGCGCGTTCGTCGTTGACCTTCGTTCCGATGTTTTCTTCCATCCACATTCGAGCTCCGCCTGCACCACAGCACATGCCCTTCGTGCCGTTGCGCGGCATCTCGACGACTTGGATGCCCTTGATCGAACCCACCACTTTGCGTGGCGCCAGATATACGTCGTTGTGGCGACCGAGATAACACGAGTCGTGGTAGGTGATGCGGTCATCGAGCGACGCGTTACTCATGTCGAGACGGCCTGACGCGATGAGATCCTCGAGCAGTTGTGAGTGGTGCACCACCTCGTAGTTTCCACCGAGCTGCGGGTACTCGTTCTTCAACGTGTTGAAGCAGTGTGGGCACTGCGTGATGATCTTCTTAACGCCCATGCCATTGAGCATCTCGACGTTCGGTGTCGCGAGCATCTGGAAGAGATATTCGTTGCCGCTGCGGCGCGCAGAGTCGCCGGTGCACATCTCACTCGGCCCGAGAATCGCCACGTCGATGCCCGCCCGTTTCAGCAGCTTGGCCATTGCCTGCGTGACCTTCTTATTCTTGTCATCGAACGAGCCCGCACACCCCACCCAGTAGAGGTATTCGTGGGTGAGTGGCGAACCGGGGTCGAGCACCGTCACCTCGAGATCTTTCGCCCATGCCGCGCGGTCGCCTTGGTTCATGCCCCACGGGTTGCCCTGGTTCTCCATCGCTCGGTAGGCGTTACCGAGTTCGGCGGGGAAGTTGCTCTCCATCAGCGACAGATACCGACGCATGTCGAGGATTTTGTCGAGAATCTCGATGTTCACTGGGCAGATTTCGTCGCAGGCCTTGCACGACGTGCACGACCAGATTTCTTCGGCAGTGATGCGTTCGAACACCGAGTTCGCGTTCACAGTGATTTCCGAATCGACACCAATTGGCGGCGACACCTTGCCGCCTGGCGCATGGGCGGCAGTGGCGGCCATGACCTCGCCGCTCTTCAATACGATTTCTCGCGGGTCGAGCGGCTTGCCGGTCGCGTGGGCCGGGCACACGCTCGTGCAGCGGCCACACATCGTGCACGCATCGAGGTCGAGCAACTGCTTCCACGTGAAGTTCTCGACGGCGTTCACTCCGAACGACTCGAGCGACGTCTCGGCCAGGTTCGGCATCGCGCGCATCGCACCCTTCGGGCGTTCGCGATCGCGCAGATACATGTTGAGCGGCGACGTGAAGATGTGGCGCAGCATCGTGATGGGCAGCAACGCCAAGAACGCAATGAACGTGATGACGTGGAACACCCACCAGCCCTGGTGCCACAACTGCAGGGTGTCGAGCGAGAAACCGTTTACGGTCTGCGCCAGCGGCCAACCAACGACGCTCCAACGTTCGTAGTCGACGTTCTTGCCCGCGGCTTGTTCGGCGGCGATGCGGAACATCTCGGTGCCAAAGCCGCTCACACCGATAGCGAGCAACACGCCGAGAATCCACGCGTGCTCGGGTTTCGACTTGATGCGAATGCGATACGGCTTCTGTACGTATCGCCGCAAAATCGCCCACACCACGCCGGCGGTGAAGACGACGCCGGCGACGTCACCGACGAGTGCGTACCCGCGATACACGTCACCGTGCAAGAACTTGAGCGCCGGCGGCATCTGGTGGTCGATCTCGAGCACCGTCGTAACACCGAGCAACACCAAGAAGCCGAAATAGATCATCGAGTGCATCAAGCCCGCTGCCGAGTCGCGCAGCAGCGTGCGCATGTACACCCCGGCGCGAAAATCGGCGAGTCGTCGCTTCACGTTCTTCGGCGTCGTGCGCCGATTATCGGGGGCTCCTCGTTCCCAGTTGCGAATGCGGTCAGCGAAACGCAGCGAACCCCAAATCAGCATCATCGGAATCACCGTGTAGAAGGCGAGCTTGAGTGGCCCAGGGATTCCACCGAAGACGACGCGGTGAACGGGCGAATCGCTCTCCCACCCGGTGATGGTCGGGACTATGCCCGACACCAGCGTGAACACGCCGATGCCGCACCCGAGGATGATTGACAGTTGATACGGCTTCAGCCGTTTGCTGGCAGGTGACTTGGTCGCGGCGTCACCATGCATGGCAACCGCCACGCTAGTTGTGGCGGTCGTGACCCGTGAGGCTCAGCCGACCGCGGTGCGGTCGAGATCGCGGAGACGCGACGCCAACTGCGAGAGCAACTTGTGCGAGAGTGCGGGTACGTCGTCAAGCACACCGTGGAAGTGGCGCTGGCTGATGACGAGAACGTCGCAGTCGGTGTCGCACGTGACCGTCGCCGTGCGCGGGCCATGGTCGAGCAACGCGAGTTCGCCGACCATCGAGCCGGCCCCGAGTGACGCGAGCTTCTTGCCGTTGCGGCGCACGGTGGCCTTGCCGTTCAGCACGATGAACGCTTCGCGACCAGGCTGGCCTTGTTCGATCATGACGCGGCCGGCCTTGAACGACACCTTGTCAGAGGCTTTCACGATGCGCGCTAGGTCTTTCTTTGAGCACGACGAAAAGAGCGGAACATGATGCAGGGTGGTGAGGGGATTGAGGTGTTGAGGCATGGTGAAAAGGGTACGCACGAATTCGTGCGCCGGTGCACAAATTCGCGGTGAAGGTTGTCTCAGGTGCCAGCCTGCGTAGCGACGGCATGAGTTGCAGCAGCAATAGCGGCTGCGTCACCGAGGTACGAGACCGACGCCACATGCAACTCATGTCGAGTGCCGTCGTCGCGCACAACGAAGTCATATCTGCGCGGCACACCAGTGGGAATGTTCAACTCGGCAATCGCTGCCTCACTGATGTTTTCCAAATACATCGCGAGTGCACGCAACGAGTTGCCATGAGCTACGACGAGCACGTTCTTTCCGCCGATCAACAACGGCACGAGCACCTCGTGCCAGAACGGCACCACCCGCGCCACGACATCCTTCAGGCATTCGGTAGCCGGCAACAAGTGCGGGTCGATATGTGCATAGCGCGGGTCATTGGCTGGGTGCTCAGGGCTATTGCGATCAACGGGCGGAGGCGGCACGTCAAAACTGCGTCGCCACAGTTTCGTTTGTTCTGCGCCGTGGCGTTGTGTGGTTTCTTTCTTGTCGAGGCCCTGCAGGGCGCCATAGTGGCGTTCGTTCAATCGCCAATCGCGTTCGATGCGCACGTCGCTTTGGCCGAGCGTCGTCAGTGCGCGACGATTGGTCTCGATGGCGCGCGACAACAGCGAGGTGTAGACGATGTCAAAACGCAACTCCGCATCGCGCAAGGTGCGACCCGCAGCATCGGCTTCAGCCTCGCCTTTCGCGCTGAGGGGCACATCGTGCCAGCCGGTGAAGAGGTTCAGTTCATTCCACGTGCTTTGGCCGTGGCGCAACACCACGAGTGTGCCGATACGGGGAGCTCCCGCCACGGTAAGAACGTCTGGTTGCGAAGCGGCGTTCACGCGGCAAGGCTAGACCGCAGGTTCCAGAAAGGAGCTCGCAGCGATGGCGACAAACGAGGATTTCGATGTGGTCGTCGTTGGTTCGGCGAATCTCGATCTCGTGGCGCGCACGCAACGACTACCTCACCCGGGTGAAACCGTGTCGGCACACGGCTACTTCGAAGCCTGCGGCGGCAAGGGCGCAAATCAAGCAATTGCCGCGGCGCGGGCCGGTGCACGCACGGCATTCGTTGGTGCGGTCGGGCGCGACGCAGCCGGCGACACGCTGCGCCGAGCGTTCGTTGACGACGGTGTCGATGTGTCGCGGCTCGCGAGTGTTGATGCACCGACAGGTCGTGCGCTGATTGGGGTCTCAGACGATGCCGAGAACCTGATCATCGTGGTTCCCGGTGCCAACCATGTGCTCTCGGTCGGCGATATCGACGCTGCTGCACGCGTGATCTCGCGCGCCAAAGTGCTGCTCATGCAACTTGAAGTTCCGCTCGATGTCGTGCAGCGCGCGGCGGCACTCGCCGGCGACAACACCATCGTGGTGCTCAACCCCGCCCCAGCAGCTGCGTTACCCGACGCACTGCTTGCCCACCTTGACGTGATTACACCGAACGAACACGAAGAGCAATTGCTCGGTGGAGCCGAGGCGTTGCTCAAGCGCGGAGTCGGAGCCGTCGTCGTTACCGAAGGGCCGCGCGGTGCGCGACTCGTCACCAGTGCCGGCACCACCCGTATTGCCCCACACCCCGTGACGCCCGTCGACACAACTGGCGCTGGCGATGCATTCTGCGGCGCCTTGAGTGCACGTCTCGCCCTCGACGGTGGGCTGGGGGCGTTGGCCACGGCCTTGCATGCCGCCGCCGTTGCCGGTGCGCTCGCCACCACGGTCGAGGGGGCAGTGCCCTCGCTGCCTCGCTGGGAGGCCATCGCCGCCGCCCTCTGATCTGATCGTGCCAGTCGTGGTGCGTGTGATGCGACAACTGACGATGCGCGCACAAGTACGCTCCGTTTGGGGCGGTGTCTCATGAACCAGATGTGGGAGGGCTCCAACTACGACGACTATCTCTATGTCGGCGCGCAGGGTCGGGTCATGGGTCAGCTGCATCGACGAATGGAAAAGCCGTTTCCCGCCACACGATCGTTTCCACTCACGGTCGAGGTAGGCGCCGGAGAGGGACAGCACTT
>RGSV01000091.1 GCA_010025655.1 Acidimicrobiia bacterium | reverse complement strand
TGCGTATCCGAGTGGCGCAGCGATGTCAACTCCGAGTTGACGGGCGACAAAGACTCGATGGGTTGGCGTCGAACGACACGCGTGGAAGAGTGCATCAACGGTGAGCTGCCAGTCGCCGCCGAACCCGGTGCCATCAAGTGCGACGAGTGCATCCCCTATCGCCCGGTCTGCGCGGCGCGCCAAGCGTCGTGCGAAGGCGTGTGATGAGACGTCTACGCCTGCTACCGGCGAGTGATGCAGCAACGATGTGATGTCATCGAGGTCACGGCGCAACACCACGAGATGTTGAACGACGGCAAAACCATGCCGTTCGAACCACTCTGCGTCAGTCTTGCCGACTGCCGCGGTGCGCAGCACGCGGCGGCCGTCATGAGTGGCCGTCACGCATGAGCGTTGGATACGGCGTTGATCGGCGTTGCGCGGCGCACCAGACGTGGTGACACGCGCCGACACACTCGAACGCTAGTGGCGATGTGCTTGCGTAGCCTGTAGTTCGTGCAGCCTGCGCGCTTCGATGCAGTGATTGCCGAACTCGCACCGATCACCGCTGCATTTCGTGCCGCTGGCCGCCGTTTGTACATCGTCGGTGGCACCGTGCGTGACCTGTTGCTCGGTCGCGACACGTCGCAACTCGACTTCGATTTCACCACCGACGCTCGTCCCGACCAGGTGAAAGCCCTACTCGGCGGTCTCGTCGATTCGCTCTGGACCCAGGGCGAACGTTTCGGCACGATCGCCGCTCTGCGCGGCAGCCGCAGTCTGGAAATCACCACTCACCGCGCCGAGGCGTACGATCCCGATTCACGCAAGCCGGAAGTGAAGTTTTCCGACTCAATCGACACCGATCTTGCGCGCCGTGACTTCACCTTCAACGCCATGGCGTTGGAACTCACCGCCGATACTCCACAACTCGTCGACCCCTATGGCGGACTCGATGACTTGATGGCTCGGCGTCTGCGCACACCACTGTCACCTGAAGAAAGTTTTAGCGACGACCCGCTGCGCATGTTGCGCGCCGCACGGTTCATCGCCACGCTGTCGGTGACGCCCGACGACGCACTCGTGCGCGCAGTGAAAGCGATGAACGAACGTCTGCAGATCGTGTCGGCCGAACGTGTGCGCGACGAGTTCGACCGCATGATGACGACTGATGCCCCGACGCTCGGTCTCCGATTCGCCGTCGAGTTCGGGTTGGCAGATCGGTTTTTGCCCGAGTTGTCGGCCTTGTCGCTCGAACAAGACCCGATTCATCGACACAAAGACGTGCTTACTCACACCTTCGCCGTGGTCGAAAACGTGCGCCGCGAGATGCCCGGCGATTTTCGTATTGTTCGGCTGGCGGCGCTCTATCACGACATCGGCAAGCCGCGCACACGCAAGGTGCTGCCCGGCAAGGGCATGACCTTTTACCACCATGAAGTTGTCGGGGCGAAGATGACCCGCAAGCGCATGCGCGAGTTGCACTATTCCAATGACGACATTCGCAAGGTGTCAGAGCTCGTGTTTCTGAGCGGCAGATTCCACACCTATCAAATGGGCTGGACCGATTCGGCCGTGCGGCGCTACGTGCGCGACGCAGGTGACGTGTTGACCGAACTCAACGTGTTGGTGCGTTGCGACTGCACGACTCGAAGCGAACGCAAGGTTGATGCGCTGAACCGTCGCATGGACGAACTCGAGGCACGCATCACGGAATTGGCGGCGAAAGAAGAACTTGCTGCACTACGCCCCGAACTTGATGGTCTCGCGGTGATGCAACACCTTGGCATCAGCCCCGGACCAGCAGTCGGTGAGGCGATGGATTTCCTCATGGAGATTCGCCTCGACGAAGGCGTGCTTGGCGACGCGGCGATACGCGCGCGACTCGACGCTTGGTGGTCGGCGCGCCAATAGCCCTGACCGTTTCGTGCGCCTCACGCACACCACCGTGTGACAGCCCGTTGGCATGCTGACGAGGTGACGGTACGCTCAGAGGTCCTATTCACCCTGCCCCTTCGGGGGCCTCGACCGCACAGGTCGTGTCCGAAGGGAGTCAGTAATGCGTCCATATGAGTTGATGGTCATCGTCAGCGGTGCGCTCGACGAGAACGCGGCCCACGGCTGGGTTGCCCAGGTCACCAAGACAGTGACCAGCGTCGGCGGCACCGTGCACGGAACGCCCGATTGGTGGGGCAGGCGTCGCCTGGCCTACCCGATCAACAAGCAGAACGACGGCTACTACGCCGTGTTCAACATCAGCGCCGCAGGTGGTGCACTCGACGAAGTCGAACGCACCCTGCGACTCTCGGACGACGTGTTGCGGCACAAGCTGTTGCGTCTGCCTGATCACGAAGCGCAACGCCGCGGAATGTTGCCCGCCGGCGCGGCGAAATAAGCATCGCAACGCACGAAAGGCCACTCCATGTCGGAAAACAGCATCACCCTCGTTGGCAACCTCACGCGCGACCCCGAACTGCGCTTCACGGCCAATGGTCGCGCCGTCGCATCGTTCGGCATTGCCGTTGGTCGCCGCTACCAAGTCAACGGCGAATGGCAAGAGCAGACGTCGTACTTCAACATCACCGCCTGGGGCACCCTCGGTGAAAACGCAGCCGCCTCGTTGTCGAAGGGTTCGCGCATCGTCGTGACTGGCCGTCTCGAGCAGCGCGAGTACACGACCCGTGAAGGCGACAAGCGCACCGCCATCGACGTGATCGCCGATGAACTCGGACCCAGCCTGCGCTGGGCCACCGCGCAGGTCGAGCGCACGCCGCGGCGCTTCATGAGCGACCGTTCAAAACTTCGCGCCCGCCGCATGACGGGTGCCGACGTGCAGCAGCAACGCGACATCGCGACGGCGGTGAAGAACGCGCGCGAGATGGCGCTCTTGCCCTACACCAAGCGCGTCGCCGGCCTGCGCGCCCCGCGAGGTCGTGGTGGCGAAGATCGCGAAGAGCGTGGTGGAGTCAGCCGCGATGTGGTCGAGCGCTACGAGAATCTTGCCGCCGCTGAGGCAGTGAGCGAAACACCCGATGCCGCCGCGGGGGCCGATACGCCCACCGAGGGCTGACCTCGTGAAGGTGCTACTGCGCCGTGACGTGAAGGGAATCGGCAAGCGCGGTGACATCGTCGAGGTGTCGTCGGGTCATGCCCGCAACCACCTGATACCCAACGGCTTGGCAGTTGAGGCCACCGAAGGTGCGGTCGAGAACGCGGTAACCCAGAAGCGCACGCAAGCTGCTCGCGAGGCTGCCGACCGCGAGTCGGCCCGCGCCATCGCGGCACGGTTTGCTGCTGCACCACTCGACATCGTTGCCAAGGCGGGTGCGTCGGGCAAGTTGTTCGGTTCGGTCACTTCGCACGATGTAGTCGAGGCCATTGCGCGGCAACACGGTGTCGAAGTCGACCGCAAACATGTGGAGATACCCACCCCGATTCGTGAAGTCGGATCGCACACCGTGCATGTCGGGCTGTTTGCTGATGTGCGAGCCACGCTCACCGTGCAAGTGCGGGCGGGCTGACGCCGTGTCGGCGGGGAGCGTTCGTCTCCATCACGCCACCGGGGCACACCGCGTCGCTACTGTCCACAGTCAATTCACAGGATGTTCCTCTTGTGATCAACAGGCCACAACGACAAAGGTGATGGGGTGACGATTTCCGAATTCCGCCGCGACAGCCGCGAGTCGCGCGACGACCGCAACCCGCAACGCATTCCACCACACAACGTTGATGCTGAAGCGTCGCTCTTGGGTGCGATGTTGTTGTCGGAAGATGCGATTGCGACGGTGCTCGAGCGCGGCCTCACATCGGAAGATTTCTACAAGCCCGCACACCGCCACGTATTCGATGCCATTCGCGCACTCACCGTGTCGGGCAACCCGGTTGACCCCATCACCGTCGGCGAAGAACTTCGCCGTGCTGCGTTGCTCGAAAGCATTGGCGGCATCGATGCGTTGCTGCGCCTGCAGAATGCGACACCAGCCATCTCGTCGGCCGAGCGATACGCCAAGATCGTGCGCGATGCGGCCAAGTTGCGACGCGTGATCGCCGCCGCCGCCGCAATTGCTGAGATCGCCTACAGCGAACCAGCCGACGTCGACCGCGCACTCGACGAGGCCGAGAGTCGCATCTACGACGTGTCGTCGGGCAATCTCACCGAAGGAGCCGAAGAACTCGGCACCCTATTGAACAAGTCGCTCGAAACGATCGAAGAACGCTGGAACAACCCGGGCGCCATGGTCGGTGTACCAACTGGCTTCAAGAAACTCGACGAACTTCTGTTGGGTTTGCAACCCGGTGCGTTGCACGTGATCGGTGCCCGTCCCGGTATGGGCAAGAGCGCACTCGCACTCAACATGGCGGTGAATGTGGCGCGACTCACTTCGCGACCAGTCATCTTCTTCAGCCTCGAAATGAGTGCCTATGAACTCTCTCAACGTGTGTTGGCGAGTGAAGCCAGCGTGCCGAGCGAGGTGTTGCGCGGCTCAGCACCCAATGAGAAGCAGTGGCAAGAAATCGGCCGAGCAGTCGGTCGACTTGACATTCCGCTCATCATTGACGACTCACCGATGACCTCCATCGGGTCCATGCGTGCCCGCGCCCGACGCATTCGTCTGGCCAAGGGTGATCTCGCCTTGATCGTCATCGACTATTTGCAATTGATGGGTGGTGACGCGAAGGTCGAGAACCGCCAGTTGGAAGTCAGCGAGATCAGCCGCAACCTCAAGTTGATGGCCCGTGAGTTTGGGGTGCCGATCGTCGCTCTCAGTCAGTTGAGTCGCAACCTTGAGAACCGTGGCGACAAGCGGCCGAATCTCTCCGACTTGCGCGAGTCGGGTGCCATTGAGCAAGACGCCGACGTCGTGATGTTCATCTACCGCGGCGAGGTCGTCGGTGACTCGACCGCGGTGCGCGGTGCCGCTGACTTGATTGTGGCCAAACATCGCGCCGGTCGCACCGACACGGTAAAACTGGCCTGGATCGAGCCGTATACCCGCTTCGAGAATTACTTCGAGGCAGATTCAAACGAACGCATCTAGCGATGTTTCTCGGCGAAGACCTACTGGCATGGTTGGTGCTTGCCTTTGGCGGGGCGATGTTCGTCGGCAATCTGGCGGCAATTTTTCGCCCGCGTGAGGCCCCACGCGAAGAAGGCGAACTCACGCGCGCTCCGAAAGCACGCAGTATCGCGATGGCACTCTTGGGGTTGTTCGCCGCGGCATGGGCGCTCTTCACGCTGATAGCTGTCAGCTGATTCGTCTCGGAGCGGGTGACGGGAATCGAACCCGC
>RGSV01000010.1 GCA_010025655.1 Acidimicrobiia bacterium | reverse complement strand
ATTCGCCGAGCGCCGGCAGTTCATCAGCGAAGCTGTAGCCGGGGCCACCCGAGCCTGTCGCCGTCGGGTCGCCACACTGCACGACGAAGTCTTCGATCACGCGGTGGCACTTGGTGCCATCGAAGTATTTCCAGCGGGCGAGGTTGACAAAACTGTTCACCGTGCCTGGAGCACGGTCGGCGAGCAGACGAATGGTGAACTCGCCCTGAGTCGTCTCGAAGGTTGCGGTGTACTCCTTGGCCGGATCAATGCACAGCTGTGGCGCATCAGCAAACTCACGCTGTTGGGTGGCTGATCCATCAGTCGGGGCACACTCACCGGTGCCGTAGACGAACTCAGCTGGTGTGGCAGGGGCATCAGTAGCCGCTGTGGTCTCGAGCGGGGCCTCGGTGATGTCGGTGGCAGTGTCGTCGCCCGAGTCTCCTGTGGCGAAGACGAAACCGACGAGAGCGACGACGACGAGAATGACGGCGAGTACTTTGACGCCCCGCTTGCGTGTCGTCGACTGTCGGCTGCGACGTTCAATGGTTTCGCGTCGAGCATCTCGGTTGCGTTTTTGGCGTTCGCGTTTCTCGGTTCCCACGAGTGGAGAAGGCTAGCCACGCATCGCATAGATAGCGTGAAATGGCGATGGCGTTGATCGTGCAGAAGTACGGTGGCACGTCGGTCGCCGACCCCGAGCGCATGCGCAACGTGGCGCGCCATATTGCCAAGACACGCAACGAAGGCCACAGTCTCGTGGTCGTGGTGTCGGCAATGGGTAAAGCCACCGACAATTTGCTGCAATTGGCCCACCAGGTATCACAGAATCCACCGAGTCGTGAGATGGACATGCTGCTCACCACGGGTGAGCGCATCAGTATGTCGCTGTTGTGCATGGCATTGCACGACGTCGGCGTCGACGCCGTGAGTTTCACCGGGTCGCAGGTAGGCATTATCACCGACACGGTGCACGGCAAAGCCAAGATTCTCGAAGTCAAGGGCGATCGAGTTCGTGCCGCCATCAGCGAAGGTAAGGTTGCGGTCGTCGCTGGCTTTCAAGGCATCAGCACGGCGAAGGAAATCACGACACTTGGTCGTGGTGGCAGCGATACGACCGCCGTCGCGCTGGCGGCCGCACTGCAGGCCGACTCGTGCGAGATCTATACCGACGTCACTGGCGTGTTCACGGCCGACCCACGCGTCGTTCCGCAAGCCAGAAAGATTGGCGTCTTGCAGTTCGATGAGATGCTCGAGATGGCCGGTGCCGGCAGCAAGGTGCTCGCACTGCGCTCGGTGGAATTCGCCCGCAATCATGACGTGCCCATTCACGTGCGCTCGAGTTTCACGTGGGAAGAAGGTACGTGGGTAGTCGGTCGACATCACGAAAGGATGAAGAACATGGAAGAGCCAGTCATCTCTGGGGTCGTACAAGATGCGAGTGAAGCCAAGATCACGGTGCACTCGGTGCCCGATCGTCCGGGTGTTTCAGCAGCGCTCTTCGAGGCTCTGGCGAACGCCAACATCAACGTCGACATGATCGTGCAGAACACGTCAACAGCGGGCACCACCGACATCTCCTTCACGGTGCCCAAGGCCGATGTCGCCAAAGCCGAACCCATCGTCGCCAACTTGGCGAAGGAAATCGCTGCGGGCGGCGTCAACCACGACAATGACATCGCCAAGATTTCACTCGTCGGCGCGGGCATGAAGACCAGCCCTGGCATTGCGGCCAAGATGTTCCGTGTGCTGGCCGATAACGACGTCAACATCGAGATGATCTCGACATCTACGATTCGGGTTTCTGTCGTTGTGCGTGCCGTCAACATGCAGAAGGCCGTGCAGGCCCTGCATACGGCGTTCAATCTCGACAGTGGCACCGACTATTCGGCTCCATTGCCAGAGCGCAAGTAGTACCTTCGATTTGATGGCACTGCTGCGACGGGTATCAGAACGTCTGCGGCGACCGCAGAGCGTGCCATGGCGCAGCGCCGGACTGGTGACCGAATCGCTCACCGCGGACGAGGCCGTTCGTAGCACTGGCTGGGTATTCGACAACCGCACGGGCGATGACGTGTCGCTGGCGTCGTTCGTGGCGAGTGGTGACGACGAGGTTCGTCGATACCTGAAGACCTTCGGCTTCGCACGCGGCACGACTGCTGAACTCTCAATGATCGAGATCGGAAGTGGAATCGGCCGCATGACCGCCGCGTTCAGCCGCACCTTTGGCACGGTGTACGCGGCAGATGTCGACGCCGCATTTCTCGAGCGTTGCCGCGAGACGGTGTTTCACCACGGCGAGCCAACGCGTCTACGCACGCTGCATGTCGCCGATGGCCGAACCCTCGAGTTGCCGAGCGCGTCGGTTGACTTCGCGTTCTCCTACATCACGCTGCAACATTGCAATGGTGCCGATGCCCACAGCCTCGTGCGCGAGGCGATTCGCGTCACAAAGCCAGGCGGGCTGATCGCCCTCAACTTCCGCACCTGGACTCGCGCCGATGCCGCACTCGTGCCGCTTGGCGGTCTCGTTCGTCTGCTGTGGCGCATGCCGAAAGTCGCCAAGTACATGGCCCGCGTTCGACCACTCACTCGACTCGGTTGGCAGGCCAATCGTCTGAGCCCCGATGATGTGCTCGCCGAACTCGGCACCGATCTTGTGGGCACGACGCTGAAGGAAGTCACGTTGTTGCATTCACCGCGTCGACGACTGCGGGTCGGCCTCGCCGGAGTGCGTCGCTTGGCAGTGCGACGCATCAATCGCAGCCACTGGTGGCTCGTTGCACGGTTAGCCTGACCGGGTGACTCGCAGCCGCAAACCGAACATCGGCGTCGTCGGTGCCACCGGCATGGTCGGCAATGTCATGCGCGCGCTGCTTGCAGAGCGCGAGTTTCCACACAACGAACTGCGGTTCTTTGCTTCGGCACGTTCGGCAGGCTCAAAGATCGAGTTCTGTGGTCGGCAAATCGAGGTAGAAGACGCTGCAGTGGCCGATCCAACGGGTCTCGATGTCGCGATCTTCTCGGCGGGTGCTACCACCTCACGAGCGTTGGCCCCGAAATTTGCCGCCGCCGGGGTGAAAGTCGTCGACAACTCATCGTGCTGGCGCATGGACCCCGACGTGCCGCTTGTTGTTTCGGAAGTGAACCCTGAAGACATCGCGCTGGCAAAGAAGGGCATCATCTCGAACCCCAACTGCACCACGATGGCGGCGATGCCAGTGCTCAAGCCGTTGCACGACGCCGCCCAGCTCGTGCGACTGACTGCCAGCACCTACCAAGCGGTCAGCGGCGGTGGAGTACAAGGTGTCGCCGAACTCACGACTCAGGTCGATGCTGTCGACGGCGTTGATGCGCTCACCTACGACGGTGAGGCTGTGCAGTTTCCCAAGCCGAGCAAGTTCGCCCGCACCATCGCCTTCAATGTCTTGCCATTTGCCGGATCGATGGTCGACGACGGCCAACTTGAGACGGACGAAGAAAAGAAACTGCGCAACGAAACCCGCAAGATTCTGCATATCCCCAATCTGAAAGTGTCGGGCACCTGCGTGCGCGTGCCCGTGTTCACTGGTCACTCGTTGTCGCTGCACGCCGAATTCGCGCGTGCAATCACGCCGGCGCAAGCCGAGCAGATCTTGGTCGGCGCTCCTGGTGTGTCGGTCGTCGATATTCCTACCCCGTTGTTGGCGGCAGGAAAAGATCCGTCGTACGTCGGACGCATTCGGCAAGACCAATCGGTCGATGACAACAAGGGTCTCGTGCTCTTTGTCTCCAATGACAACTTGCGCAAGGGCGCAGCGTTGAATGCGCTGCAAATTGCCGAGCTCGTCGTCGCGTCGCTCTAACGCCACGCCTTACCAGATCGCGTCAGGCGTCGCCACGTGACGGTGCACCGTTCACGCGTTGCACGCCCACTGCTGAGCCAATCGACTTGGTCGGGGAGGGGAGATTTGAACTCCCGGCCTCCACGTCCCGAACGTGGCGCGCTAGCCAAGCTGCGCTACTCCCCGTATTGCGAGACGCCAGCCTAACGGTGGTACGTGGCGGCGAGTCGCGGGCGAATCGCGAGCGAACTGTGCCGTCGCTTACGAATGCTGCATCACGGGCGAGGCTGATTCGTGCCAGGTCTTGCCCGCCAGAACGTCATTCACCGCACGACGCAGACGCAAGGAGTCAAGCGGTTTGATCAGCCAGCCTTCGGCACCACTGCGTCGCGCGAGATGCACGTCGGCAACGCGGTCGAGCAACATCACAACCGGCACATGGGGGATGCGCGACCCGCTCTCATCGAGTCGCAGGTTCATCGTTACTGCCATTGCACCCATCGAGCCAACCTGCAAATCGAGCACCGCTACGTCGGGTGTGCGTTGCTTGACGGCTGCGGTGACATCGCGTCCGTCGCGACACACGGTGAATGACGTCGACGATGTGCCGAGGGCCGCAACGATGTCATCAAGCACGTGCTGGGCATCTGTGGCTACAAGCACATGCACGCGCCGAGGCTACCGCAAGTCGTTGGATGACGCGCATCGCTACCGTTGTCGTGTCATGTTCGCTGCGCTATTCGCTGTCGTGCTGCTCACCTTCGGTGCGGCAAACGCGGCGGCACAAGAACCACCTTTTGAATCCGGCTTGGCCGAACGGGCACGCACCGAATCTGGTGCCGCCGAACTCGCCAAGGTCGATGTCTTCGAAGTAAGCGGACTCATCGACCGAGTCGTCGCCAACGGCATCGAGCGAGCAGTTGAGCGATCGTCTGCCAACGGCGCACAAGCACTGATCTTGCAGGTGAACTCACCCGGCGCCGTGGTTGACGAAGCGCGCATGACCGCACTGTTGCGCGCGTTGCGCGAATCACCGCTGCCGATTGCGATGTGGGTGGGGCCGAGCGGGGCCCGCGCACACGGCTGGGCGGCACAAATGCTGGCCGTTGTTGACGTGTCGGCGATGGCACCCAACTCAACTATCGGCAACATTGATGCACCACTGCGACTCGAAGGTGAGGAAATCAGTCTTGGTGATGCCACGACGCTCTTGCGCAGCGGAACCCTCGGGCCCGACGAGGCGCGTGAGCGTGGAGTCTTGCGACTCGACATCCCTGATGATGGCGTACCGGTCTTGCGCAACATGCTGTTTGCACTCGACGGTCTCACGGTGAAAGGTGCGGTGCTTGACACCGTGGCCGAGGTTATTGACGACAACGGCCAAGTTGCTCGCGAAGCAACTACCACACGTTTCTTCAAACTTGGCACCTTCGAACAACTGCTGCACACCTCGGCGAGTGCGGCACTCGCATACCTCTTGCTCGCCTTTGGTCTGGCCTTGCTCGTGTTCGAGTTCTACACGGCTGGCATCGGCATCGCAGGTTCGGTTGGTGCACTCTGCGCGTTGCTCGGCAGCTACGGCATGGCCGAATTGCCGGTACGACCGTTTGCTCTCGTGCTCTTGCTTTTCGCGGTGTTCGCTTTTGCCATCGACGTACAAGTCGGAATCCCCCGCGCATGGACCGTCATCGGCGTCGTGCTCTTCACCATCGCTTCATTCACGCTGTATGGCGATGTGCAGGGTCAAGCGCTGCGATTGTCGTGGCTATCGCTCATCGCCGGAGTCGCGTCAATGACCCTTGCCTTCGTCGTTGGCATGCCCTCGATGGTGCGCACACGTTTTGCAACGCCAACTATCGGCCGTGAGTGGCTGGTCGGTCTCGAAGGTGTCGCTGCTTCCGACGTGAGCCCCGAGGGCGAGGTCATGGTGCGAGATGCCAAGTGGCGGGCTCGCACCAATCGCGCGACGCCAATCAAGGCGGGTGAGACACTTCGAGTCGCAGCCATCGACGGTGTGACGCTTGAGGTCGAACCGCTCGAGGGTGCGGCACGCGACTATCGCGAGATGCGCAAGCCGCGCCAATGACCGACGGCGCAACTGCCGCTCACGGCGCAACCGCAGCCCAAGGTGACCCCAGCGAGGTTCCGTTACGTCCGGCGGCCACGGTGATGCTGGTGCGCGATACGCCGCCACGGGGCATGGAGGTGTTCATGTTGCAACGCACCTTGCGTGCCGCGTTTGCTCGCGGTATGTACGTGTTTCCGGGTGGGCGTGTCGATGACGCTGACGCTGCTGCAGAGCTTGAGCAGTACTGCGTCGGGCTGACCGACGCTGAAGCGAGCGCGCTGTTGCAATTGCCGCACGGCGGGTTGGCGTATTGGGTGGCGGCGATTCGTGAGTGTTTCGAAGAGGCCGGAGTCTTGCTTGCACGCCGAGTCGATGCCGCCGACTTCGTCGCCTTTGACTCACCCGACGTGGTGACGCACTTCAATGAACTGCGCACCACCGTGCACGACGGCACGCTCGCGCTGCTGCAACTCTGTCGGGATGAACGCTTGGTGTTGGCCGTCGACCAGATCAAGTACGTCAGCCACTGGATTACCCCGGTTGGTGAAGCCCGACGGTTTGATACGCGATTCTTCGTGGCGCGGGCCCCGCAAGATCAGACGCCTTTGCACGACGACAATGAAACGATTGACAGTTTGTGGGTTGACCCGAACATCGCCCTACAGCGGGCACGGGATGGTTCGCTCGCGATGATTCCACCGACGATCAGCAATCTCGAATACCTCGCCCAGTTTGATGACGCCGACGACGCGTTGGCTGCCGCAGCAACCATCGGCACGCCACCAGCGATCTTGCCGCGCCTGCGCACCGACGCCGACGGTCGTGTGATTGGCGTGATTCTGCCGGGCGACGCTGACTACGTCCGCTGACCAGCGGGCTTGGTGCGAATTGCCACCTCGACGGCGTCGGCTGAGCGCGCCGAACAACCAGCCATCTCCGTCGCGGGAACCGTCGAATCGATGATTTGTTGGGCAACATCGCGAAACACCTTCGCAGCAGGCGAGTTGCCTGCGGCGGCAATGGGTTCGCCATTGTCGCTGCCGCGCGCGACCGCAGGTTCGATTGGTACCTGACCAAGCAGCGGGGCACCAATCTCAGCAGCGAGTGCAGCGCCGCCACCTTCGCCAAAGAGGGGGTATGTGCTGTCGTGTTCGCAGGTAAACGCACTCATATTCTCAATCACACCCGCGACTCGTAGAAAGCTGCGACGCGCCATATCAGCGGCACGAATCGCCACTTTCTGCGCCGACGTTGCTGGGGTGGTGACGATGATCAAATCGGTGCGCGGCAACATACGCGCCAAACCCATCTGCACGTCACCGGTGCCAGGCGGCATGTCGATTAGCAAGAAGTCGAGATTGCCCCAGTGCACATCGTTGAGAAACTGCTCGACAGCTTTCGTCAACATGAGACCCCGCCACATCAATGCCGTGCTCTCGTCATCGACGAGCATGCCCGTGCTCACCACCTTGAGCAGTCCCGCGCCGACATGTCGTTCATTTGGAATGATTCGAGGCTTGTCATGACCCTCGATACGTCGAGCCTCGAGGCGCTCAGCCATGCCCAGCATGCGCGGCATCGAAAAACCCCAGATGTCAGCGTCAAGCACACCTACGGTGCGACCGTGTGCCGCAAGCGCGACTGCAAGATTTGCAGTCACCGAGCTCTTGCCGACTCCTCCCTTGCCGCTGGCGATCGCTAGCACGCGAGCATTGATGGGTACGGCGGTGTCGCTCGCGCCCTCGCGGGCGTTCCAGCGGGCTTTCGTCATCACCTCTGAGCGTTCGGTTGCGGTCATCTCGCCCCAATCGATGGTCACCTTGGTGACTCCTGGGTGTGTTTCAACACGTGACTCGATGTCGTTCTTGATTTGTGCGCGCAGCGGGCAACCCTTGATGGTCAACTTGATACCAATCGTCACTGCACCCGCTGGTGTGACGGTCACCTCACCAGCCATGCCGAGGTCGACGATGTTGGCGCCAAGTTCGGGGTCAATGACCGCACGCAACATCGTGCGCACATCATCGGCCGTCGGGGGTGCCGGGCGGTCGGTCACGCCCTCAACCTACCGATGTGCACCGCTCGTCGTCACCCGAGTCGCGCGGTAGATTGGGCACATCATGATTACTCTCACGCCCGCTGCCGCCAGCAAAGTGAAGCAATTGCTCGAGACGGAAAACGCCACCGACCTCGCCTTGCGTGTCGCCGTGCGCCCAGGTGGTTGCTCGGGGTATTCCTACGAGATGTACTTCGACGGTGACTTCACCACCGAAGACAAGGTGGAATCGTTCGGCGATGTGAAGGTCGTTGTTGACCCTGCTTCGGCTCAGTTGCTTGCCGGCGCGAGCCTCGACTACGCCGATGGTCTGAATGAGTCGGGTTTCAAGATCACCAACCCGAACGCCAACCGCACCTGCGGGTGTGGCCAGAGCTTTAGCTGACCAGTTCTGATAGCACCGCGTCGAGCTCGACGCGATCAAAGACGGCGTCGAGTCTCTCGACAATCACGCCTGAAGCATCGACGACGAAGAGTGCTGGCTCGTAGGTCATGCGTGCCGCTTTGACGGCAGGTGCAATTGACGTCGCGTCGGCATCGGAATACACCTCGGCGTGCACGAACGTGATCCGATCAGCAAAACGATCGCGCAATTCGATGAGTGCTTCGAGCGCCGGCGTGCAGGTGCCCGTCGAACAGTGGGCTGGCGTGCCAATCAGGTAGGCAACAGGAAGCGGTGCGGCGAGTGCTTCACGCAACGTCACTTCGTGCATTGGGCAGAGTTCAGGTTGACGCGTGCAGATCGGCGTCACACCGCGAGCATCAGAAAACGTTGGTGTGTCGAACGCTGGCATCGCGTCACCGATATTGGGAACCGACGCCGCTGATGCAGTTGCAACCTGAAATGCGGCACCGTCAGCTGGGCCCCCTTCGAGCACCAATCGGTAGAACCCCGGTTCGGTGATCTCGGTGCGAAACAGCCAATAGGGCACCGCAAGTTCGGTGGCGTACTTGTCGGCGATGATTCCAGTGAGCACTGTCTCGTCTCGTCCACCGTCGATTCGCACGACGTCGGCACGCAACGTTGCCGGTGTCGCAACCGCGCCGTCGGTCGTGAGTAACCCGCCGTTGGCAGCAAGTGAGATCGGCATTCGTTGCCTACCAACGACGAGATTCTGCGGAAACCGCTGCACGATCTGCACATCCTTTGGCAACGAACCGTCGCTTGCTCGCGAGCAACCTGTCAGCGCACTCGTGCCGGCCGCAGCCCACGCACCGGTGGCGGTCGCGCCCACGGCGAGTCGTGCGGCGGTGTGCAGAAACTCACGGCGCGTCGTTGTGGACACGCGGTAAGGGTAGTGACGCGTTTGCCGTCTATTCTGGAACGCATGGCTGCACCAATTGGTCCGTACACACCGGTCGTACGCGCAGGCGACTGGATCATCGTCTCAGGGCAACTTGGTTTGCACGAAGGATCAATCGTTGCCGGTGGCGTGCAGGCACAGACCGCACAGGCGATTGCCAACTTGAAGTCTCAGTTGGCCAGCGTTGGCGCGTCGCTTGGTGATGTCGTAAAGACGTTGTGTTTTCTGACCGACCTCGACACGTTTGCCACGTTCAACGAGGCGTATGTTGCAGGCTTCGGCTCGCACCGCCCGGCGCGCAGCACGATTGGTGTGGCGGCCTTGCCTGCCGGAGGTGCGGTCGAGATTGAAGCGTGGGCGTACGTGCCTGTCGATCACAAGCCCATGACGAAAACCAAGCCTGCGCCGTCGCGCGCTGCGAAGACCAAGCCCGCTCGCGCTGCGAATGCGCAGCCCACGCCGTCGCGCGCCGTGAAAGCGTCAAAAAAGAAGTAACACGATGGCTGGCGCACTCGTGCTTGTAGCAGTGCTGCTGGTATTCCCGATTCTCGTTGGCCTCGGCACGGTCGTGATTGCCGCCATCCTCGGTGAGTCGCTCCACCGTGATGCACGCGCGCGCAATGAAGCGAGCGAACTGCTCGAGCTCAACACCTGACTACGACGCCAGTCGACCTCGTAGTTCACTCCGCCCGCCTTGTGGCGACGGTTGATGCGCGACGCCGCGAGATACCTAATGGATACGTCGCCATCAACGATGGTCTCGTTACCGCAATTGGTGCCGGTACTGTGCCTGCGGCACGAGTTGCAATCGATGCGAGTGACTGCCTCGTCACGCCGGGCCTCATCAACACGCATCACCACCTGTATCAGAACCTGACACGGGCGTTTCCGCCGATGACCAACTCGGCACTCTTCGGATGGTTGCGCACGCTGTATCCGCTGTGGCGCGCGCTTGACGAAGAGTCGGCGCACGTGTCTGCTTGGATCGGTCTCGCCGAGCTCGCACTTTCTGGCTGCACGACATCGACCGACCATCTCTACGTGCATCCGCGCGGAGCCGGCGACTTGTTATCGGCCGAGATCGCAGCGGCTCGCAATCTCGGAATTCGCTTTCACCCCACCCGCGGTTCGATGTCGCTGTCAGAAAAAGATGGTGGACTGCCGCCCGATGACGTCGTGCAAGACCACGACGACATCCTGGCCGCGAGTGAAACTGCAGTCGCGAAACATCACGATCGCAGCCACGGTGCGATGGTGCGAATCGCGCTCGCTCCATGCTCACCGTTCAGTGTGACCAAGCAGTTGATGGTGGATTCAGCTGCTCTCGCCGAACGACTTGACGTGCGCCTGCACACCCACTTTGCGGAGAACGATGAAGACGACGCCTATTCCATTGCCACCTTTGGTTGTCGACCGACGCAGTACCTCGAAGACGTCGGTTGGGTGACCTCGCGCACCTGGTTAGCGCATTGTGTGAAGCCCAATGATGCTGAGATCACCCACCTTGGTGCAGCAGGTGTTGGTGTTGCGCATTGCCCGAGCAGCAACCTGATTCTTTCGTCGGGCATTGCCCCGATTGTCAAGTTGCGCTCAGCTGGTGTGCATGTCGGCCTGGGGGTCGACGGCTCATCGTCGGCCGACTCGGCATCACTGTGGTTGGAAGCCCGTCAGGCGATGCTGCTCGCGAAACTTTCGAGTGGCGCAGACGCAGGCACGGCACGCATGGCGCTTGAGTGTGCAACGAGAGGCGGAGCCGGATGTCTGGGTCGGGTCGGCGAAATTGGTGAACTCAGCGTTGGCAGCGTTGGTGACGTCGCGGTATGGTCGCTCACGGGTCCACAATTTGCTGGCGCCATCGGTGACCCGATCGAAGCATGGCTACGTTGTGGGCCGACGAGCGCCAAGCACACCATCGTGGCGGGTGTACCGGTGGTGCGTGATGGTCACCTCGTGAGTTCGCGCGTTGATGAAATGCTCACTGCGCACACGCGGCTGTCCCGTCGCATGCAGACTTTTCTTCAGTGAACGACTTTCTTACCGCCTACGGCGTGGTGTTTCTCGCCGAGTTGCCCGACAAGACGATGTTTGCGACGCTGTTGCTGGCCTCCAAGTTCTCTCGAAAGTCCGCGGTGTGGGCTGGTGTGACGAGCGCGTATTCGGCACATGTCATCGTTGCAGCATTGCTTGGTGGAATGATTTCGCGTCTGCCGAGTGAACTTCTTCGATTGGTGGTGTCGGCACTTTTCGTGCTCGCAGGCGCCTATCTGCTGTGGTCATCGTGGCGTCGCATCGACGACTTTGCCGCTCATCAAATTAGCCAGCCCGTGAAATCTTGGTGGTCGATCTTCGCAGCGTGTGCTGCAACGATCGGAGTCGCGGAATTCGCCGACATCACCCAACTTGCCACGGCAAGTCTTGCGGCAACGCGCGATGCCCCAGTCGCAGTGGGTCTCGGATCCGCATCAGCTCTTGCCAGTGTCTCTGGTGTCGCGGTAATGCTCGGCACACAGCTGACCAAGCGAGTCAATCTGCGAATGATTCAGCGCACTGCAGGTGCGCTCTTTGTCGTGCTCGGGCTCGCGACGTTGCTCTAGCCAGACCACTTCGACGAGCCGAAGCGATAGCCGACACTGCGCACCGTTTCGATGAGATGGGCGTGCTCTTCGCCCAGTTTTGCGCGCAAACGTCGCACGTGCACGTCGACCGTGCGAGCACCGCCAAAGTATTCGTAGCCCCACACTTCGGCGAGCAATGTCTCACGCGTGAAGACACGACCTGGCTCGCGCACTAAGTATTTGAGCAGTTCATATTCCATATAGGTGAGGTCGAGCGGACGATTGTCAAACGTCGCCTGGTAGGTCTCGAGATTGAGACGTAGTCCGGCGTGTTCAATCACTGCGGCATCGACCGACTTGAGTTCGTGGAAGAACATGTGCCGCAGTCGGGCCTCGAGTTCGCGCGGGTGAAACGGCGACAAGCAAAAGTCGTCAAACAAATCATCACGCACTTCGAGATCGCCAATCTGTGCACCCTTGATGAGCACCAAGATGCGTTGCACCGGGTGCTCGAGTCGGCGTAGCGCCCGACATAGCGCCCAACCGCTCTCAGGGTCTTCGTCGCAGCCCACCACCGCGCCGGCCCAACCGTTGACGGGTGACAAGCGCCGGAGAGCATCGGCGCCGCCGACACCCTTCCACGTGTAGCCCGACAAGTCGAGCGTGCGCGCCATATCGACGCTGGGATTCTCGGGGAAGACGGCCAGCAACCCGACCGTCATAGTGACCTCAGGTAACTGTCGATCTCAAACTGCGACACGTGAGTCTTGTAGCGGCGCCACTCGGCACGCTTGTTGCGCAAGAACCACTCGAAGATGTGTTCGCCAAGCGCCTCGGCCACGAGCGGTGAAGATTCCATCACGCGCAATGCGTCGTTCAACGACTGGGGCAGTTGATCGACGCCCAGTTTGGTGAGTGCGGCATCGCCCATCTCGAAGAGGTTCGCATCGGCTTCGAGGGGCAACTCGTAGCCCTCGTCGACGCCACGTAAGCCGGCAGCAAGAATCACGGAGAACGCCAGATACGGATTGCACGCCGGATCGGGTGAGCGCAGCTCGATGCGCGTGGCCTGCTCGCTGCCACGTTTAGGCACCGGCACCCGAATCAGTCCACTTCGGTTGTTGCGCGCCCATGAGACATGCACCGGCGCCTCGAAACCTGGCACGAGACGCTTGTAACTGTTCACCGTTTGGTTGGTCACCGCCGTGATCTCTGCTGCATGGCGCAAGATGCCGGCGATGAATGACTTGGCGATGGGGCTCAGGTTGTAGGGATCATCAGCCGAGTGGAAGGCGTTCGTATCGCCCTTGAAGAGCGAGAGATGTAGGTGCATGCCCGAGCCCTGCACACCTTCCATCGGTTTGGGCATGAAGGTGGCGTGCACGTTGCGCATCGCTGCAATCTCTTTCACGACGAAGCGGAAGGTCATCACGCTGTCGGCCATGGTGAGGGCATCGGTATGGCGCAGGTCAATCTCGTGCTGGCTCGGGGAATCTTCGTGGAAGCTGTATTCGACGGGAATGCTCATCGTCTCGAGCGTGCGAATGGTTTCTTTGCGCAACGAACTGGTGATGTCGGTGGTCGTCAGGTCAAAGAATCCACCTTCGTCGAGTGGCACCGGTGCAGTGCCAGCAGCGCCCGGCGCAAAATAAAAGTATTCAATGTCGGGCGCAACATAGAACGCAAAGCCCCGTGACTGTGCTGCCTTCAGGTTGCGCTTCAACACCTGGCGTGGGTCACCTTCGAACGGGCTGCCATCGAGTTGTGCAATGTCGCAGAACACACGTGCTTCGGCTGACTTTGAATCGACCCACGGCAACACCTCGAACGTGTTCGGATCGGGCAGCGCGAGCACGTCAGATTCCTGCACGCGGCCGTAGCCATCGATCGATGAGCCGTCAAAGCTCATGCCATCGGAAAGTGCGTTCTCCAACTCGGCGGGGCTGATCGCAAAACTTTTCAAGTTGCCGAGCACGTCGGTGAACCACAGACGCACCAGGCGGATGCCGCGCTCTTCGACGGTGCGCAGAACATAGTCACGTTGCTGTTCGAGCATGCCGGGCATCCCTAACAGTCAACCGTGACGGGGGCAGGTCGCGGGTCGCGCACCGAGGTGATCGATGCGCGACCCGTTGCGACTATTTGCGCTTCTTGCCCTTTGTGGCGGCCGGCAGTTTTTCCTGCGAGCACACCGTTTCGAGCAACAGGCGGGTGACGACGTAGGGGTCCATGTTCGCGTTCGGACGACGGTCTTCGGCGTAACCCTTCTTGTCGCGGGCCACCTGCCAGGGGATACGAATCGACGCGCCACGATTCGACACGCCATAGCTGAACTGGTTCCATGGTGCGGTCTCGTGCTTGCCCGTGAGGCGGCTCTCGATGTCGTGGCCGTAGTTCTTCACGTGTTCCATCACGCGACCACCGATTGCCTTACACGCCGCTTCGATCGCGTCGTAGCCAGCGCGCATCGCCTTGGTCGAGAAGTTGGTGTGCGCACCGGCACCGTTCCAGTCACCCTTCTGTGGTTTGGCGTCGAACGACACCACCACGTCGTGGTCTTCGGCAATGCGATGCAGCAACCAGCG
>RGSV01000090.1 GCA_010025655.1 Acidimicrobiia bacterium | reverse complement strand
AAGATCAAGACGCGCATTCCGAACATCAAAGTTGGCCCTGGCACCGACCCGTCGGCTGAGATGGGTCCGCTCATCACCCGTGAGCACCGCGACAAGGTGTCGGGCTATGTGAAGAACGCGGCGAAAGAAGGTGCGAAAGTCGTCGTCGACGGTACGGCGAAAGAAAAGGACCCTGGCTTCTTCTTGAACCCCAGCCTTATTGATGCCGCCAAGCCCGGCATGAAGTGCTACGACGACGAAATCTTCGGCCCGGTGCTGGTCGTGTCGCGCGTGCACTCGTATGACGCGGGCATGCAGATGATCAATGACAATCCGTATGGCAACGGCACGGCAATCTTCACCCGTGACGGCGGTGTAGCGCGCCAGTTTCAGTTCGACGTGCAAGTCGGCATGGTCGGTGTGAACGTGCCGATCCCGGTTCCGGTTTCGTACTACTCCTTCGGTGGCTGGAAGGCGAGCCTCTTCGGCGACCAGCACATGTACGGACCAGAGGGAATCAACTTCTACACCCGCGGCAAAGTGGTGACCTCGCGTTGGCCCGACCCGCGCACCTCGAGCGTCAACCTCGGCTTTCCGCAGAATCGCTGAGGCGTGTGATGGACATCGGCGTCGTACTGCAAACCACGCCGCCCGCGTCGCGGGTGATCGACCTCGCGAAAAAAGCCGAGATGTACGGCATGTCGCACGTATGGACGTTTGACAGCCACATCTTGTGGGAAGAGCCCTACGTGATCTACAGCCAGATTCTCGCCCAGACCAACAATGTGATTGTCGGCCCGATGGTGACCAACCCCGCGACTCGTGACTGGACGGTAACCGCCAGTGTGTTCGCGACGTTGAACGAGATGTATGGCAACCGAACGGTCATCGGTATTGGTCGAGGCGACTCGGCGGTGCGGGTTACCAACGGCAAGCCGACGACGCTTGCCACGCTGCGCGACAGCATCCACGTGATTCGCGAACTCGCCAACGGTCGCGGCGTGGAATACAACGGTTCGAACATTCGGTTTCCGTGGGCCACCAAGAGCCGATGCGAAGTATGGCTGGCGGCCTATGGCCCGAAGGCGTTGCAGTTGACCGGCGAAGTTGGCGACGGTTTCATCTTGCAACTGGCCGATCTTTCGATTGCTGAGTGGACTATCGCCGCGGTGCGCAAGGCCGCGAAAGATGCGGGCCGCGACCCGAAGAGCGTCAAGATTTGCGTGGCAGCACCCGCATATGTGGGTAGCGATATGCAGCACATGCGCGACCAGTGCCGCTGGTTTGGTGGCATGGTCGGCAATCATGTTGCAGACATCGTTGCGCGTTACGGCGAGAACTCGGCGGTACCCAAGGCGTTGACCGACTACATCAAAGGTCGTCAGGGCTACGACTACAACGAACACGGTCGCGCAGGAAACTCGCACACCACTTTTGTGCCCGATGAGATTGTTGATCGTTTTTGCATTCTCGGTGGTGTCGATGACCACGTACGACGCCTCAAAGAACTTGAGGCTCTCGGCGTCGATCAGTTCTCGATCTATCTGCAGCATGACGGCAAAGAACAAACCCTCGAGGCCTACGGCGAGCGAGTGATGCCGGCGATCGCCGAACTTGCACGCGCCAAACAATGACCTCAGTCGTTCGTCGTGCGGTGCAGCGCAGCGCGATGTTCGTGGCGGCACTTGCCCTAGTCGCGGTGATTTGGGAAACCTACAAGGCGCTCGGTCCTGAGGAAGGCGGCCAGCTATTGGGCATACGTATCTTGCCGCGAACCAGCGAATACGCCATGCCGCATGTGTGGGATATGTTCTCGCGCTTTGGTCGCCCCGAGGTGCGCGGCTCGGCACGCACCGTGTTTGATGCGGTCCTGGCAGGGGCGTGGTATTCGTTTCGCCTGAGCGTGGCGGGGTTCGTGTTTGGTGCAGTTATCGGTGTTGGGCTTGCCGTATTGATGGCTCGATTCAAGTGGGTACAGCGCGGTGTGCTGCCATATCTCGTGGTGTCGCAAACAGTGCCGCTGATTGCACTCGCACCACTTATCGTGTCGTGGGGTGGCAAGTTGGAAATCGGTGCATTCGTATGGCCGCGCTGGATGTCGGTTTCTGTTCTTGGTGCATTTCTCGCGTTCTTTCCGATTGCGGTTGGCACGTTGCGCGGCTTGGCGGCTGCACCGGCGGCATCAGTCGAGCTGATGCAAAGCTACGCAGCGTCGTGGACAAAGACGCTCTTCAAGCTGCGGTTTCCGACCGCGGTGCCGTACATGGTTCCGGCGTTTCGGCTTGGTGCTTCGGCATCGGTGATCGGGGTGGTAGTAGCCGAAATCTCCACGGGCTTGCGCGGCGGCATCGGTCGCTTGATCATCGAGTATGCGCGCGAAGCTACCGGTGACCCAGCCAAGGTGTACACGGCAATTTTTGGTGCTGCAGCACTCGGCTTGGTGATGGCCGGCGCCGTGGTTGCAGTTGATGTCGTCGTAATGCGTAACCGACCAAAGGAGGCCGTGGTATGACCGCCGTCAGCGTGCGCAACGTGAGCAAGGTGTTCAATCAGGGCAAGCCGAATCAAGTCGACGCTCTCTCCAACGTTGCGCTTGACGTCAAACAGGGCGAGTTCGTCTCGCTCATTGGCCCCTCTGGTTGCGGCAAGTCGACACTGCTGCGGCTCGTCGCCAACTTGCTTGAACCGACGTCGGGTGAAGTCACGGTTAACGGCAAGACGGCGGCGCAGGCGCGTCTTGATCAGGACTACGGCATGGCGTTTCAGCAGGCGGGACTCTTTGACTGGCGGACGGTGCGCAAGAACATCGAGTTGCCACTCGAATTGAAAGGGTGGGACAAGCAACAGCGCAGTGCGCGAGCCGATGAGATGTTGCAGTTGGTGCAGTTACCCGAGTTCGGTGATCACTATCCGTGGCAATTGTCGGGCGGCATGCAGCAACGGATTGCAATCGCACGAGCTCTCGCCGCGCATCCGCCGCTGTTGTTGATGGACGAACCCTTCGGTGCGCTCGACGAGATGACGCGGGAATATATGCAAGGCGAGCTGTTGCGCATCTGCGCAGCAACGGGTACCACGGTGGTGTTCGTTACCCACTCGATACCCGAAGCGGTCTATTTGTCGAATCGAGTCGTGGTGATGTCGCCGCGCCCGGGCCGCATCACCAAGGTGGTCGATGTATCGCTCGGTGGCGAACGCAACGAAGACACGCGCAATCGCACGGCGTTTTTTGAAGCCATTACCGCAGTGCGCGAAGGTTTGCGCGGCATGCACGCTGCACACGTTGGCTTGGGCAACGACGACCGATGACGATACATCGTCTCACGATGTTGCTCGGCAAGGTGGTGCCGGCCATTTTGTTTGGTGCTCTCTTCCTCGGCGTGTGGGAATGGGCCGTGAAGTTCTTCGAACTGAAGCCGTACTTCCTCACCGCACCGAGCAGCATCTGGCAACAGTTCACTACCAACTTCGCGCTCATTCGCGGTGCGGCCACGGTGTCGGGAACCAATGCCTTGGTCGGGCTCGTTGCCGGCACGGTGCTCGGTGTGGCGATGAGTTTTGTGCTGAGCAGATTTGGTTTCTTGAATCAACTCATCACGCCTCTTGCGGTGGCGCTGAACGCGATCCCTATCTTCGTGCTGGTAGCGGTGTTGAACAATATGTATTCGATTACGAGCGAGATTCCGCGACGCATCATGGTCACGCTCGTGGTGTATTTCATCGTCTTGGTCAACGTGGCACGTGGGCTAACGCAAGTGTCGCCTACGCATGTCGAGCTGATGCGTTCGTATGCCGCGAGTGATGTGGCCATCTTGCGCAAGGTGCGGATCCCCAACGCGGTACCGTTCCTCTTTACTTCGTTGAAGATTGCCGCCCCTGCGGCCGTGATCACTGCATTCGTCAGTGAATACTTTGGCGGTTCGCAAAACGGCTTGGGTAGCCGTATCTCGAGCAACATTGCAAATTCGAAGAACGCCGCAGCGTGGGCCTACGTGCTGGCCGCTTGCCTGCTTGGGCTACTCTTCTACACAGTCTCCGTAGCAATGGAGAGCCTCAACCGCAAGGGTGGGGTGAAGCAGTAACAACAACATTCGGGCAACAACCCGAAGGGGGAGAAACAGAATGAAGCGATCAGTACGAGTTGCCTTCGCTGGCATCGCCGCGCTGTCGTTGTTCGTGGCCGCCTGTGGCGGAAGCGACGACGAGGCCGCGGAAGAGGTCACCGAAGAGACGACCGCAGAAGCCACCGAGGAAGCGCCCGCAGAAGAAACCTGCACGACGCCCACCCCGGTCAAGTTGCAGTTGCAGTGGTTCACCCAGGCGCAGTTCGCTGGCTACTACGCAGCAGTCGACCAGGGCTTCTATAACGACCAGTGTCTCGACGTTTCCATCGTTGAGGGTGGTGTTGACATCGTTCCGCAGACCGAGTTGGCCAACGGCAACGTTGACTTCGCGATCTCGTGGGTATCGAAAGCTCTCGCCAGCCGCGAAGCCGGTGCGAACATCGTAAACATCGCGCAGGTGTTCCAGCGTTCGGGCACCCTGCAGGTGTCGTTCAAAGACAAGAACATCACCTCACCCGCGGACTTCAAGGGTAAGAAGATTGGTAACTGGGGCTTCGGCAACGAGTTCGAGATCTTCGCTGCTCTCACCAAGGCGGGTCTCGACCCAGCCAAGGACGTCACGCTCGTGCAGCAGCAGTTCGACATGGTCGGTCTGCTCTCCGGTGACATTGATGCCGCTGAAGCAATGACCTACAACGAGTATGCGCAAGTGCTCGAAGCGGTCAACCCTGACACCGGCGCGCTCTACACGGCGGACGACTTCAACGTCGTTTCGTACGAAGAGGCCGGCGTCGGCATGCTGCAGGATGCCATCTGGGCATCCGGCGAGCGCCTCGCCAGCGATGCGGCATATGCCGACACCGCGGTGAAGTTCGTCGCTGCATCATTGCAGGGCTGGGCGTATTGCCGTGACAACGTGGAGTCGTGCCGTGACATCGTGCTCTCGAAGGGCTCGAAGCTCGGCGCCAGCCACCAGTTGTGGCAGATGAACGAAGTCAACAAGTTGATCTGGCCGGCCGCCAATGGCGTCGGCTTCATCGACGAGGCTGCCTGGAACCGCACTGCACAGCTGTCGCTCGAGACCAAGAACCTCGAAGGCGGCACGGTGCTCACCAAGGCTCCTGATGCTGAGGCGTACACCAACGACATCGTGACGCAAGCACTCGAGATCCTCGCTGGTCTCGGTGTCGACACGTCGGGTTCGTCGTACGCACCCATCGAAGTCACCCTGAACGAG
>RGSV01000089.1 GCA_010025655.1 Acidimicrobiia bacterium | reverse complement strand
GCTGTCGACGTCGACTCTGAGATGAACCACGGCGTTGTGTACTTCGACTCGATGGAAGGCGTGGCGGGTGACGAAAAGATCATCGAGGCGCTGAACGAATATCGCAAGCGCATTCAACATGAGATCGCTCTGCAGGTGCGCTCGCGGCGCACGCCGGTGCTCGAGTTCAAGCCCGATGAAACCATGCGTGCTGCCGCGCGCATCGATGAAGTGCTGCGCGAAGACGCTCGCCGCCGCGCCAGTGGGGCATCATCGACGTCGGTCGACAGTGATTCGGCGACAGCGCCCAGCGCCCACTCGGCGACGCCGCCCAGCGCCGACTAATTACTCGGCATGGCACGAAAGCCCGCCGTCACGCACGGCTTCGTAGTGGTCGACAAACCAGCGGGCATGACCAGTCACGACGTGGTCGGGCGAATTCGACGACGCTTCAACGAGCGGCGCGTGGGTCATTCGGGCACGCTCGACCCCGACGCCACCGGCGTGCTGCTTGTGGCGGTGGGCAACGCCACAAGATTGCTGCAGTTCTTCGGAGACTTGCCGAAGACCTACACGGGCGAGGTCGTGTTCGGCAGCGCAACGAACACACTCGATGCATCAGGCGAAGTCGTTGCGACGAGCGACATGTCGCTGCTCACCGTCGAGCGCGTACGCGACGCCTCACGACTCTTTGTGGGTGAGATCACGCAGGTTCCGCCGATGGTGTCGGCACTCAAGGTCGATGGCCGTCGACTGCACGAGATTGCACGCGAGGGCGGGGAAGTCGAACGTGCGCCACGGCAGGTCACTGTGCATCGCTACGTGGTGCACGGTGAAGTAGAGCGTGTCGACGGCAATCCGGTCGTGCGAATCGAAGTGACATGTTCATCGGGCACGTATGTGCGCACGTTGGCGGCCGACTTGGGCAACGCACTCGGTGGGGTGGCCCATCTTCGCAACCTGCGGCGCCGCGCCATCGGTGACTTCATCGTGGGCGAGTCGCACGATGCCACCTCGATCGACTCCTCGCCACTGCAGTCGGCAGTCGCAACGCTGGCCCATCTCGACGGCGTGAACATTGCGATGGTTTCGGTGAGCGACGATGACGCGGTCAAGGTGCGCAACGGTCGGCCATTCGAAGCTCTAGGTGGGATAGATGGCCGAGTCGGCGAGACGCGAGTCGTGCTGAATCAACGCAACGAGTTGCTCGCGGTGTATCGACGCGACGATCAGTCGTGGAAGCCAGAAGTCGTGCTGCCGACAGCGTTAGCGTGACCACGCGTGAAAACGGTCGTTGATCCGACCCGCACTGCGGTCGAGAACGCTCTCGGCGATGTGCGAACCGTCGTAACTATTGGCGCATATGACGGTGTGCACCTTGGGCATCGCGCCGTGATTGCTCAAGTGCGCGAGCGAGCCAAAGCCCTCGGCGCCACCAGCGTCGTGGTGACATTTGATCGGCATCCGGCGTCGGTGGTGCGGCCCGAGTCGGCGCCGAAACTGCTCACCGACCCCGCACAAAAACTTGAACTGCTCGCCTCAACCGGCATCGACGCCACCATGGTCGTGCCGTTCGGTGTGGCTGAGTCTCACGAAGCACCTAGCGACTTCGTTCAGCGAGTGTTAGTTGGCGCGCTCAAGATGCGTGAAGTCATCGTGGGCGAAGACTTTCATTTCGGCTACAAGCGCGGCGGCAATGTTGCTCTCTTGCGCCAGATGTCATCTGCCAACGACTTCGAAGTGTCACCCCTCACGTTGATCGCGCGTGCCGACGGAGTCAACGAGGCCGTGAGCAGCACCGCCATTCGCCGCGCGCTCTCGGGTGGCGACGTGCGCCGGGCCGCCGAGATGCTCGGTCGTCATCACGAAGTGCGTGGCACCGTGGTGCAGGGCGACAAGCGTGGCCGCACGATTGGGTTTCCGACCGCCAATGTGGCAGTCGATGCTTCGTTGTGTCTGCCGGCCGACGGCGTATACGCAGCTCGCGTCATCATCGGCGACGGTTCGTCGCACCATGCTGCGATCAACATCGGCCGTCGACCAACGTTTTATGAACACGCCGAACACTCGATGCTCGAGGCCCACCTGCTCGATTTTTCGGGCGACTTGTATGGTCAAGCATTGCGGGTGTCGTTCGTCGAGTTCCTTCGCGGTGAGCGTAAGTTTGCGGGCATCGACGAATTGCGTGCCCAGCTGCAGAGCGACATCGCTCAGGCGCGCGCCGCGCAGCGCTGAGTCGCTCAGGCGCGCGCCGCACTTGCCTAACGCGTGGCGTACAGCGTGGTGCGCTGACGAAGCGGACGCCCAAGCGGCTCAACCATTGCCGCAAAACTCTCCGGAGTCATCCCCTGGCCATGGCTGGCACCGGCAGCGCGCGAGATGTTTTCGTTCATCAACGTGCCGCCCACGTCGTTGCAGCCAGCTTGCAGCAGTTGTCGCGTGCCGTCGACACCGATCTTCACCCACGACACCTGAATGTTGTCAATGGCGCCTCGGTAGGCGAGTCGCGCCACCGCGTGCACGAGCAGAGTTTCGCGGAAGGTAGGGCCACGTCGCGACTTGCGTTGCAGATAGATGGGCGACGCCATGTGCACGAAGGGCAGCCCGACGAATTCGGTGAATCCGCCGGTTTCGTGTTGCAACGCGCGAGTGCGCACGAGATGTTTCGCCCACGCCTTCGGCGACTCGATCGAACCGAACATCATCGTCACGTTGCTGCGCAAGCCCACGCGGTGCGCCGCACGATGGGCCTCGAGCCATTCGTCGGTGTTGACCTTGTCGCTGCAGAGCACGGCACGAACGTCGTCATCCAGGATCTCAGCGGCGGTGCCTGGTAGCGACGAGAGGCCTGCATCTTTCAGGCGCGAGAGATATGAAGTCAGCGGCTCATCGAGACGTCGTGCACCTTCGGTTACCTCGAGCGCAGTAAAGCCATGCACGTGCATGTCGGGCACCGCTTGTTTCACCGCACGGGTCACATCGATGTAGTAATCACCGTCGAAGTCGGGGTGAATACCGCCCTGCAGCGTTACCTCTGTGGCGCCGAGCTGCCACGCTTCGCGTGCGCGCTGCGCGATGTCGTCGAGCGTCAAGAGATACGGCGTGCCGCGCAAGTTGAGGCTGAGCGGGCCCTTGGAGAACCCGCAGAATTTGCACTTGAACGTGCACACGTTGGTGTAGTTGATGTTGCGGTTGTGCACCCAGGTGACATCGTCGCCAACGGTGGCGCGCCGCAAGTCATCGGCGGCGCGCGCGACTGCCACCATCTCCGGGCCACGTGCACCGAACAGCGTGACGATCTCAGTTTCGCCGAGTTCGTCGCCAAGTTCGATGCCGCGCAGTACTTCTCCTACTGGCCCGTGCAGTTTGCGCGAGCGCTCAATGATGCTTCGCGTCACCCGCCCCTCACCATCGGGTCGCGTGTCACCTACTAGGTGCGGCGGGGCGTTGTTGGCGCCCGAGTACCACTGCGTCGATCGGTGACCGACGAGCACCACTTCGGCACCGTCGTGCACTACGTCGGCTGCGGTCACCTTCTCTGGCCAGACGGCGCCCGGATCGTCGCGTCCGAGCCCTTCGGCATCGCTGCGATCGAGCACGCGGAAGCGCAAGTCGGAGTCAATCCACCGAGGTGAATCACTCAAGCCGACGTCGGCAATGAACTCGGGGTAAATGGTGAGTCGTGGCGCGAGCGCGCGACCGGCTTGCTCGGTGACCGCGCGCAACTTATCGAGGTCGGGCCACGGTCGCTCGGGATTCACATGGTCGGCGGTGATCGGTGAAACACCTCCCCAGTCATCGATGCCTGCAGTGAGCAAAACGCCGAAGTCGTCGCTCAGGTTCGGTGGTGCCTGAAGGTGAATCTCTGGCGGAAGAATCTTGCGAGCGACCGCGATCGACCAGAGATACTCGTCGCCATCGCACGCCGGGTCGTGTTGCATGCCCGTGCGCGGCTTCGGCAAGAAGTTCTGCACGATCACTTCTTGCACGTGACCGTGCCGCTCGTGCGACGCTGCGATGGCTTCAAGTGCGGCAATGCGGTCTTCTCGCGATTCGCCAATGCCCACCAAGATGCCCGTAGTGAATGGGATGCGTAGTTCACCAGCGAACTCGAGCGTGTCGAGTCGCCGTTGCGGCACCTTGTCTGGCGCACCGCGGTGACACTCAAGGTCATCACGTAGCGTTTCGATCATCATCCCCTGTGATGGCGAAACTCGGCGCAGCATCGCCAATTCGTCTTCATACAACGCGCCGGCGTTGGCGTGGGGCAAGAGACCCGTTTCGTCGAGCACCAACTTGGCCATGTCGTGCAGGTAGTGCACCGTTGAGTCGTAGCCGTTGTTGCGCAACCAGTCGGCGGCGATGTCGTAGCGCAACTCGGGTCGCTCGCCGAGCGTGAAGAGCGCCTCGTGGCAACCACTCGCCGCACCACGCTTGGCGATGGTCAACACCTGTTCGGGCGAAAGGTATGGCTGCTCGAGTCGTGCCGGCGGCTGGGCGAACGTGCAGTAGCCACACTTGTCGCGACACAGCATGGTGAGCGGAATGAACACCTTCGGCGAATACGTCACTCGAGCCCCGTACTGCAGGTCGCGAATCTTGCGGGCGTCGCGCAGCAACTCGGCGAGCGGTGCGTCGAGCAAATGTCGGTGTTGCACGAGAGTCCTTCGAGCAGGCGAGTGCTCGCCGGCCCCACGTCGTAGTGATGTTGTGTCAGGACTCGATCGAGCAGGTCGCAGTTGTTAGAGGTGCGACTCGCTCGTATTCACCGAGCGCTTCAACCATAGCAACCGTCGACGACGCTTTCGGCGTCGGGGAATGGTTGCTGGCCGCCGAACGTGGCGGCTCAGGCGTCGCCGATGGCGCGGAACAACGCCCGCACGTTCTGGCCGCTCATCGGCACGCGGTTGCCCGTGCGCGAGATGAACCCGAGCTGCACACCGGTCGCTGGGTCGAGCACGGTGAAGATCTGTTCGTGACCGTGGGCGTCTACTACCACATCGGTGAGTAGGGGAATGTTCGCTGCCCGCAGAAGTTCTTGCATGTAACCAGCGTTCAGAACTTCGATGGCGATGTGCTGCACACCAGAACCGTGTTCAGCCAAGTGTGCATCGACCGCTTTGTCGCCAGGGCCGACGAGAACAACGGTGACACCGCCACCTTCGGCAACTTTGATCGCTGCATCGTCGGTGTCGTTGATGGCAAAGCCGATAGCGGCAAGAAACGTAGACGCCGCCGCAAGATTCGCCACCGCAACCACTACGTGGTCGATGCACACTTGGCTGAACACGGTTCTGGTGTGC
>RGSV01000088.1 GCA_010025655.1 Acidimicrobiia bacterium | reverse complement strand
GCGCCAAGATCGTCGACCAGACGTCGCGCAGTCACAGAGTTGGGTTCGGTGACACGCAGCTCATTGGGAGAAAACTTGCGCCGATGTGCTTCAACGCCGGCTCGCATGGTTGGTGCGTCGCGGTAGTCGACCTCAAAGCCCTCGCTGCGCAGTTCTTCGGCAAACGCAGCCATCGCCCGTGAGATCAACGCACTGCGTGCCGCGTGCCATGGTCGTGAGGCGAACTTGTCGGCAGCGTTCACGATGAGCACACGATGCGTCGCGGGCGATGCTTGAGCCATGGCACCAATCGCGCGATTCAACTGGTCACCGAACACCCAAACAGTGCTCTGTGGCGCCATTGGGCTGACGCTACAGGTCGTCTATGTCGTGTTCGAGAGCGAAGGTCGCAGTTCCACTCACGCGATGCGGTACGCCGAACCACGAGAGTGCTGCGGTCAAGCCCGAGGTACGCGGTGACAACGAGACCATCACGCGAATCGTGCCATCGGCAACATCGACGCGCCAGAGGGCGTCGTTACGCCCGGCATGTTGCACCGTGTCGGCAACAATCTGCTGTGCCTCGGCGCCCGACGTGGCCTCACTCGCGACGCGGGCAGCGTCACGGGCGAGCACATCAACGAGCAACTGGTCACGCACCACACCCGTGGCTTCGAATAACGCCACGAGCAGCAAGATGAAGAGCGGCAGGATGAGTGCGAATTCGACCGTCGCCTGCCCGCGGTCATTCGTCGATGGTTTCGGCACGACCGAGCACGTTCGACAACACGTTTTCGAACAATTCTCCGATGCGTCCCGCACCGCCGCCGTCGGTGGCCCACGCCACGACCAAGAGAGCGATGACGGCTGCTCCGATCAGCACGAGTGCGTATTCGGTGGTGGCTTGACCTGGGTCGGTTGGCCGTGGTGCAGGCATGGTGTCTCCTTGTGGTGAGTGGTTACTGCGGGTCGATCACGACCGACGGAAACTGACTGGCTAAAAGCGGGATCACTGCAAGTAAGACATAGGCCGGCAAGATGCAAGTGACGAGCGGCAACGTGAGTCGCACCGGCAACGCGCGAATGCGTGCCCCACCATCGCGAACAACGAGCCACGCCGCGATGGTGAGTGGCACGGCCGCCAGCACGTTCATCGACGCGCGGGTGTGTGCCACTGCCGCGTGTGAGTCGGCGGCAATCGCGGCGTTGGCGCGCAGTGTGCGGGCAGCCGATTCGGTGGCACATACGGCGTCGCATCCTTCTGCGGCCAATGAGATCGCACGTGTTGCTAAGTCATCTGCCCCGATGGTCGTGAGCGGATCACCGCGCCGTGCGGCCTGCGCCAACCACTGCCACTCATCGAACTGGTGCCGCTCGATTGCACTCACCAGCGCAGCATGCAATGAAGCACCGAGTCGCAGTTCGCGGGCCACCGAGTCGAGCACGTCGGCGCACCGTTCGTCGCGTGACTGTTCGACATGATGTCGTCGTGAGATGCGTGACCGCACGTGTGTGATGAGCCCAGAGAGGTGTCGCACGACTTGTCCACGAGCGACGTCAATCGCAACCAATGCGGCATGTGGTGCGCGCAATCGCCTCAACGCCATGTGTCGTAGCCGCCACCGAGGCACCATGCGCGTGCCGAACAACAACACCCCACCTGCACCCAGCAATACAGGAATCGCAATGCTGACGAACGCAGCGTCGACCAACGCAACGCCAAACAGAGCAGACTCGGTCATTGCATCTCTGGTCATGAACGGCCGCGGGCCAGGCGGGCAGAAGTTGCTCCCTCGGCCCAGATGCGTCGCGTACCGAGCACGTCTGGGCGCAGCGACACCTCAGACACCTCGCTGACTCGTCGCTGGCCATTGGGTGAGCGCTCGACGAAGATGATCACATCAATCGCTGCCTGCAGATGCTCACGCACGGCCGCGAGTGGCCACTGTGGTGCAGCGTGCAACACCATTGCCTCGACTCGGCGCAGCACATCATCAGGTGAGTTCGCATGGCAGGTGGCGAGCGAGCCATGGTGTCCGGTGTTCATCGCTGCGAGCATGTCGAGTGCCTCTGGTCCCCGCACCTCGCCGAGCACGAATCGATCTGGCCGCATGCGCAGGGCGCTGCGCAGCAAGGTTGCCATGCTCACCTCGAGTGCGCCGTCGTAGGTCGATGGTCGAGCCTCGAATCGCAGCACATGCTCGGTCTGCAGTCGCAGTTCAGCCACGTCTTCTACGGTGATGATGCGTTCGCCCGTGTTGACATGACCACACAACGCATTCAGCAGCGTGGTCTTGCCGCTCGATGCCGCACCGGCCACCACCACATTGCAGCGTTCGCGCACAACTTCGCGTAACACCGAGACGACGCTGTCGTCGCCAAACGCGGTGAGCGGCAAGTCACGCACATGAAATCGGCGAATGCTGAGACACGGACCATCGACGGCAACGGGTGGAATCACGATGCAGACTCGTGAACCGTCATGCAATCGTGCATCTACGACGGGTGAAGCGTGGTCAACGCGCCGACCAATCGGCAACAAGATGCGCTCAATGATGCGCTCGGCCTCGCCCCTGGCCAGCGTGCCGACATGTTCAAGACCGCCTTCGCGCTCGATCCACACCTCACGGCCGGCGTTGACCATCACCTCGCGCACGAGCGGATCGTTCAGCCACGGTGCCAAGGCAGAAGTTCGCTCCCAGTCATCGCGCGAGCGGGCCCGGTCGAGCGCAACAACGTTCATACGAGGGCTGCAAGATCAGCGGCCAACGACTTCGGCAGTCGCGTGGCGAGCAATCCGGCGTCAACGCACCGTGCGATTCCTTCAGTGACGCCGATTTCCGCAACCACTGGTGCGCCAACCACAGCCTGCACGTCGCGCTTCGTCAATGACCGACCTTGTTCTTTCATCAGCACCACTGAACGTGGGCGCTGGGTCAGTCGCGCTGCACGACGCAGCGATAGATAGCACGGTCTCGAGACGAGATAATCGGCACTCGCGCGCTGACGCAACGTCTCGCCAGGTCGCATCATGCCGAAGTCGACGACCACGTGGCGGCCGTGCGAGGCGTGCAAGAGATCTTCGAGTGCGCCGTCATTGAATGAGCCCGGTGTTCCTGCTGGAATCATGCGCAAGTTGGTGCCGGCCGCCACCGCAAGTTCATCGAGTTGCGATGGGTCACGATCGCTGCCCATCAACCAGTCACGCACACCCCGACCTGGCGGTTCAGCGATGCCGAGCACGGCGGGCACATCGCCGCATAAGTCGATCACCGTGGTGGGGCCGTGTCGCTCGGCAATCGCCACCGCCAGTGCACAAGCAAACACCGTGGTGCCGCTTCCACCTTTGACTGACCAACACACTCGCATCGCTCTGACTCCTCTCGCCCCGATGTGTGCGCGGGGCGAGAAAGTCGGTCAGAGATTCTGTAGGCGCACCGCTAGTTCTCCAGCCAACTTTGCGTTGTTCTCGGCGAGGGAAAGATTGGCGCGCACGGCCTGACCCTCGGTGTCGGCCGCAATCTCAGCGAGCACGAGTGGTGTCACCGCCGGGCCGCTCACCCCTTGTTGGTGCGCTGCGAGTAGGGCTCGTTCGATAGCTGCGTGCATCACCTTGGCGTCGACCGCATCGGCCGCTGGTACCGGTGTACACACGAGCATGCCGCCGCCCAACTGCAAACGAGCGTGCGCCACCCGGGCAAGCGACGCACATTCATCGATGCGATGAGCAAGTTGCAAGCCGCTTGACACCACAGTGAAAGCTGGAAACTCATCGCAGCCAAACCCAATCACCGGCACGCTGAGTGTCTCGAGCATCTCGAGTGTTCGCGGCAGATCGAGAAACGACTTTGCCCCAGCAGAGACCGTGACCACCGAGTGGCGCGCGAGCGCGGGCAAGTCTGCGCTCACGTCACCGTGCAGTTCGGCCCCACGGTGAACTCCACCTATTCCACCAGTGGCGAAGACCTGCACGCCGACTCGTGCAGCAAGGGCGAGTGATGCCGACACGGTGGTGGCACCGAACTGCCACGACTCGCCGATGGCGACGGCGAGATCACGCTCGGCAACCTTGCGCGCCGCACCGAGAATTCGATCATGTTCATGGTCGACCAGCCCCACGCGAGCGACACCGTCGAGCACGGCGGTCACCGCAGGCACTGCACCCGCGGCGCGTACCGCAGCGATGCAGCGAGTGAGTGCTTCGCGATTGGCCGGTGACGGCAACCCCAGGTTGGAGAAGATGGTCGACTCGAGTGCAACTACAGCACGTTGGTCGGCCAGAGCATCGGCGACCTCAGGCGAGACGCGAATCGTGCTCATTCATCTTCCAGCGTGGCACCTGCGCGACCAACTACCTCGCGGGCCAGTCGATTACCTGCTGCGACTCCGCGCGCGAGGTCGGCTTGGCTGAAGTGGCTAGTCGTGGAGAGTTCGGTGAGCATGCCAGCAGCGAAGGCATCACCAGCACCCGTGCCGTCGACCACCCGCTGTGCCGCAACGACGTCATGGGTCGCCGAATGATGCTGTGGCCCGAACGTGGTCACAGGTCGCGCACCATCTTTGACCACGACGACGCCCGTGCCGCGAGTGTCGCTGGGCGAAAGTTCGATGGCCGTCGCCTCAGCCGCCGTGCAGAACACCAGGGTCGGTCGCAACGACTCGAGCAGCTCATGCACGGCGCGACTACCGAGTTGTGCAAGCACGGTCACTGACGACAAGTCGATGCTCGTGTGAATTCCGCGGGCTGTTGCAGCCTGCATCGCAGCGCGACTCGCAGTAGCAATTGGCTCACCAGCGAAGGAATAGAGGGGAACATGCAGCACACTCACCTCGTTGAGCCATTCGTCATTGAACGCAGAGAGCGCGAGGGCGTCGCCGCGATCGGTCAGCATCGTTCGCTCACCATCACGCCCTGTCATCACCACGATTGATCCGGTGCGGCCGCTTCGTTCGCCACAGACCTGCACTCCATCACGCTGCAGTCGTGCGACGAGTGAATCACCGAGTGCATCTGCTCCGACGTTGCCGACGAAGCGCGAACGACCAGTGAGCTTTGCGGCGAAGTATGCAACATTGGCGGCACTGCCGCCGCGTCGCCGTGTGATGCTCGCCGCGGTGTCGGCGTCACGCCGCACATCATCGTGCAGTTGCACGACGAGATCTTCGATCAGGTCACCAACCGCGCAGAGCATTCGTGACAGCGTTGAGTTGATGACGGATGTATCTGTCTGTCTGACACCTGCAACAGTTAGTCAAGAGCAAAGGCACCTTCGTATCGAGAGCGTTCAACGGTCTGCTTCGTCTTTTCGAGGTAGCAGTTTTCGACGACG
>RGSV01000087.1 GCA_010025655.1 Acidimicrobiia bacterium | reverse complement strand
GATGATGAGGTCAAGACGCTTGCGTGACATTTCGTTTCCTTTCGAAGTGTTATTGACGACAACGTGGTGCTGTCGATGACTTCGACGGTAGGAATGCACACGTCATCAACACAAGCAAACTCGCGGTGATTCGCGTCGCTCAGGTGTTAGTCGACGCTGACGAGTTGTCAGTCACGACTTACAAGTTGTTCGTCGCACCTAACGAGCTGCGCAGCGTGAAGAGCACGAGCACAGCGCTCCACGCAAACACTGCAGTGAGCAACATCGGTGCGACCGGTGAGCCTGAAGTGAAGCGCAGCACTCCAGCAATGATCGGGCTCAACGAGCCTCCGATGGTCGCCACCAAACCGACGGCTCCCATCACGGCGCCGAAATCTTGTTCGCCAATCACTCGTCGTGCCACGATGCCGTCAAGGGCCGACAACGCCCCAATTGAGATTCCCGCGAGCACCACATACAGCGTCGCGAGCGGCAACATGCCCGAGGTGAGCAACACGACGGCCGCCAGACCGAGCACGACTCGAGCAACGAGCATCAACTCGAGTGCACCCCACCGTTCGATGGCGGCAACGAGCGGCAGACGACCAGCCAACTGCAACAGTCCGCGAGCGCTTGCGAAACCAGCCGCCACCCCGGCGCTGAGACCCGCCCAGGTCATCGTCGGAACCTGATACACCAGCAAGCTCGACGCAGCAGCCGACGACAAGAGCGCTGCGATGGCGAAACGCCGCACCTCGCGGCGCTTGGCCGCACTGCGAAGCGCCTGCAACAGTGAGCCAGCCGCGCCGGGTTGCGGGCCGCGCGGACTGCACACCACCGCACAGATCGCAAAGGCCGCAAACGTCGCGATCGCCGGCACGCGAATCGCGGTCTGCCAGCCATGTTGCGAGCGCAGCCATTCGGTGGCAGGAATCATGATTGGCGACGACAGGGCACCCCAGATGGTGAGTCGAGTGATTGAGCGCGATGGGTCGGCCGTGCCCAATCGCACGGCCAGCGGCTGGGTGAATGCGTAGAACCCGGCTGCACCGATGAGCCCACCGCCTGCTGCATAGGTGACGAGAAATGCGGTTCCACTCAGCCCAGCACTGGCGAAATACAGGGCAGTTCCGAGTGGTCCGACGACGCCGAGTGCGATGCGCGGGTTGGCCTTGTCGAGTTGTCGACCGGTGGTGATGGCACCGATGCCCGCCACGAGGCTTGCGGCTCCGTAGGCAAGCGCCAGCGAGCCTTCGGTCAGATTGTGGGCGTCGAGCAGGTCGTCGAAGAGCACCCCGAAGCCGTAGAACCAGGTGCCGTAGGCGAGGATCGTGAGCACGCCGAGCGCGTCGAGACGCGACGCGGCGTACGCGCGCACAACGTATCTGCTCAACGCGCGACTAGCGCTGCGCCGTGATGTTCACCGATTGCGTGTCGGGTGCACAGCAGACTTCGGCCGAGCGAACGTCGGCAATCTTTGGTGTGTTTTTCATCTGCTCGGCGTCGGCGAGCACGGTGTACACCTCGTAACGGTGATCGCCACCTTCGACCCAGAACTTTTCTTGCACTGCATAACAGCAGGTGGTCTCACCTTCGACCCACGTTGGCAGACCAGCGCCGGTGATTCGTTCGTGTTCGGCGCGCACTTCATCGATTGACTGCACCTCGACACCCATGTGGTTGATGGAATCGGTGGCGGTCGGGTTCTCGATCAACACCAGCTTGAGCGGGGGATTCTCGATGGCGAAGTTGGCATAGCCAGGTCGAATCTTCGCCGGCGCGGTGCCGAAGAGTTTCGTGTAGTGCGAGATGGCAACCTCAAGGTTGCTGACATTCAAGGCCAGTTGCAGTCGTGACATGCCTAAACCGTACCCGTCTGAGGTGAACGGACCGGTACATGTTCGAGCCCTGTGGTGCCCCCCCTCGGATTCGAACCGAGGACCTGCGGATTAAGAGTCCGTTGCTCTAACCAACTGAGCTAGAGGGGCAACTGCGTGCTGTTGTAGTTGCTATTGCAGCGCATCAGCCTAACTCGCATGCAGAATGCGACGACAAACGACGACGTCACGCGATTTGGGGTGGACGACGGGGCTCGAACCCGCGACCTCTAGGACCACAACCTAGCGCTCTAGCCAACTGAGCTACGCCCACCATGGGCGCTCCATTCGAGCTGATACCCATGCCAGCGGCTGACAAGACGCTGACGCAATCCCTGGTCGCACGAGCGAAGGAGATAACTGCCCGTGAACTGCTGACCTACGCAGAGCGAACCAAAGGTTCGCAGGCCGCCAACGCGCGCGCCCGTAAGTCATTGCCGCTCGGGGTGCCGTCAAGTTTTCAGGATTACGACCCGTATCCGATCGTGCTCGCCCGCGCGCAGGACTACTGGTCGGTTGACGTCGACGGCAATCGATACGTCGACTACAACATGGGTTTCGGGGCACTCTTTGCGGGCCACATGCACCCGGCGGTGCGCAAGGCCGTCTCTGCCCAGCTCGATGACGGCACCCTCTTCGTCACGCCCTGCCCGAGCAATGCCGAAGTGGCCGAGCTGCTGACCGCTCGCTACGGCTTCCCGCTCTGGCGCTTTACGAACTCGGGCACCGAGGCGACGATGGATGCGCTGCGCGTCGCCCGCGCCGCCACCGGGCGCGAGAAGATCGTCAAGGTCGAGGGTGGTTATCACGGCCATCACGACGAAGTCATGGTGTCGATGAAGCCGTCGCTGGATAAAGCAGGCCCCGCAGATGCACCGCATTCGGTCGCGTCGTCGGCCGGCATCACCCGTGGCGTGGTCGGTGACACGATCGTCGTGCCGTACAACGATCCTGAGGCGCTCGAGCGTGTGCTGCGCAGCGGTGAGGTTGCGGCGTTCATCGTCGAGCCGGTCATGCAGAACATCGGCATCTGTTTGCCACAGCCGGGTTATCTGCAGGCGGCGCGCGAGATTTCGCGAAAGTACGGCACGCTGCTGGTGTTCGACGAGGTGAAGACCGGCATCACCGCTGGGTGGAAAGGTGCCGCCGGCGCTCTCGGCGTCGAGCCCGATCTCGTCGCTCTCGCCAAGTCAATCGGTGGCGGCTTGCCGCTTGGCGCGTTTGGTGGCAAGCGCGAATATATGGATGAAATCACCAACCGTCGCGTCGTGCACCTCGGCACCTACAACGGCAACCCGCTGTGCATGGCTGCTGCGCGTGCGGTGTTGGCTGAAGTGTGTACGCCTGACACCACTGCCGAGGTCATCGCCCGCAACCACCGCCTGGTCGAAGCCTGCCGTTCGGTGATTACACAGCATGGCTTGCCCGCCAACGTGGTGGAATTCGGTGCGAAAGGCTGCGTCACCTGGTCGCCCGAGCCGATTCGCAACTATCGCGATTACAAGGCCACCGATTTTGATCTCGCGTTCGCGCAGTGGATGCACGGCATCAACCGTGGCATCCTCCTTCCACCTGGTCTAGATGAGCAGTGGCTTATCTCGGTGTTGCATGATGATGAAGCTGCGATGACGTATGCCGGCGTGTTTGCCGATTTCGTCGAAGAACTCGTGCGCTAAGTCGACGATGAAGTCGTCACCGTCATTGGGCGTGATGCTGTGGCGCGGGCTCTTTCGCCGCTGCCCGCATTGCGGCGACCGTCGCGCGTTTTTCGCCAAGTGGTTCGTGCGCCGCGAGCGATGCGCCGGCTGTGGTCTGCGGTGGGAGCGAAACTACGAGGGGTTCATGCTCGGGGCGATGGCGATCAGCTTCATCACCACGGGCGGGTCGTTGTTGCTGACGATGGCCATCGGGGTGATCGCGAGTTACCCCGACGTGGTCCTGTGGCCGGTTTTGGGTTCGACGGTGGCGGTGACCCTGTTGGTGGGGGTGTTCGGCTACCCGATCTCCTACACCCTCTGGCAGGCGGTCGACCTGCACCTGCGTCCGGTCGCTGAAGACGACGGCGAAGACCACGGGCGGGCCGTCGTCAACTAGCCCCAGGCGGCCCATCGGCCACGGCGCGCTGGGCTCCTGGCGACGAAAGTTCCCGAGGGTGCTTGACCGAACAGGTGTTCGTAGGTAAGGTCGAGGTGTTCGCAACGACCGAAATCACCGCAAGGTGCACACCACGCTGCGAACAGCCATAGAGCGCAACACCCCATCCCTACGGTGCAACGTTCCCCCCAGCAACAACGATTCCCCATAACAGCAACGAAAGGACACCACCCATGACCACCGAGAAAAAGGCCGACAAAGTGGAAAACAAAGCCCCCGCCAAGGCTGCCAAGCCAGCCGTTGACGCCGATCGCGCCCGAGCCGCTGAGCGCGCCAAAGCACTCGAGGCCGCGCTCGGTCAGATCGACAAGCAGTTCGGCGCCGGTTCGGTCATGCGCATGGGCGAAAAAGAGACAATGGCCATCGAAGCCGTGTCGACGGGTGCCTTGCCACTCGACATCGCCCTCGGCGTGGGTGGCGTGCCGCGCGGACGCGTGGTCGAGATCTTCGGCCCCGAGTCGTCGGGTAAGTCGACGCTCGCGATGCACATCGTCGCCGAAGCCCAGCGCAACGGCGGCATCTGTGCCTATGTCGACGCCGAGCACGCGCTCGACCCGGTGTACGCCGCAGCAATCGGTGTCGACACCGACAACCTGCTCATCTCGCAACCGGACACCGGCGAACAGGCGCTGGAAATCGTCGACATGCTCGTTCGCTCGAGCGCCGTCGATGTGATCGTCATCGACTCGGTGGCGGCCCTCACCCCGCGCGCCGAAATCGAAGGCGAGATGGGTGACAGCCATGTGGGCTTGCAGGCCCGCTTGATGAGCCAGGCGCTGCGCAAACTCACCGCCAACCTCAACAAGTCGAACACCATCGCCATCTTCATCAACCAGTTGCGCGAGAAGATCGGCGTCATGTTCGGCTCGCCCGAGACCACACCCGGTGGTCGCGCGCTGAAGTTCTATTCGTCGGTGCGCCTCGACATTCGTCGCATTGAGTCGATCAAAGATGGAGCTGAAGTCGTTGGTGCTCGCACCCGCGTGAAGGTCGTGAAGAACAAGGTGGCACCACCGTTCCGCCAGGCCGAGTTCGACATCACCTACGGCAAGGGCATCAGCCGTGAAGGTGCGGTGCTCGACCTCGCCGTCGAACTGGGCATCGCCAAGAAGTCAGGCGCTTGGTTCACCTACGACGGTGAGCAGTTGGGTCAGGGTCGCGAGAATTCCAAGCAGTTCCTCGCTGACAACCCCGACGTGATGATGCAGATGACTGAGCGGGTGCGCGAAAAGGCGATGGCCCGCAACAACGCGGAAGCGGCGCAACAAGGCGGCTTCAGCAAAGACGACGACGAGCCAATCGACCTCGAGTAATCGGCGGCTCGGCTACGGCTAGTGGAACGAGCCGCGCGCCGGAG
>RGSV01000086.1 GCA_010025655.1 Acidimicrobiia bacterium | reverse complement strand
AGAAGACGAAGAAGAGAATCAGGTCTTGGGCAATGAACGTGCCGGCCATGCCCGTCTGCAAAATCAGCATGAGGATGAAGAACGCCTTGGGGTTGCCCGGCGAAGGAACATGGTCGAGGCTGTAGATCACCACGAGCAGGGTGACGACCATGCTCAAGAGATACAGCGGCAGGCTGATGCCGTCGACGCCGATGAAATACGTGCTCTTGATTACTGAGATCCAGTTCGTTTCGGCGACGAACTGCATCGAGCCCGCCTTGTCAAAGTCGAACTGCAGCAGGGTGTAGGCACCGACCGCCACGGTCGCAATCGACGTGATGAGTGCAATCATCTTGATGGCGGCCTCTTGCGCCTTCGGGGTGACGAGCAAGACGAGCACACCTAGCATCGGCAGGAAGGTGCCGACACTGAGCACCCAGTTGTCGTCGCGGATTATTTGCATGGTGTTGTCTCCCGTGTGTTCAGGTATTGAGAATGACGAATACGAGTGCGGCTACTGCGGCGGTGGCAAACAGCAATGCACCGTATTGCCCGACGCAACCCGACTGAATCGGCTGCACGGTCGTGCCAGCAGCTTTCGTCGCGTCGGCCGACGCATTCACCGCACCATCGACGAGTCGCTGATCGATGTCGCGATAGACGACGGTCGCCACCGAGCGCGCGACACGGGCCACCATGTGCAAGATTCCGTCGAGCACGTTCTGGTTGAACCAGTACGCGGCTCGTGAAATCGGTCCTGCAACGTTGGCGACGACTCCTCGCTCATAGAGATCATCGAGGTAGTACTTGTTCGCCAGCAGTCGATAGCCGACGCGCGCCACACCGTTGCGTTGAGTAAGACCGACGAGCCGCGGATCACGTCGACCGTAGAACGCCACACTGAGCAGCCAACTCGCTGCGATACCTGCAAAGACGATGGCGAGCGAAAGCAGTGCTTTTGACCACTTGAACTTGGCATGGTTCACCTGCGGGGCAAAACACACGCCCTCGCTCGGTGCCTCGGACCCGCACGGTGATTTCGAATGACCTTCTTCAGCGCTCGGCGCAGATGCGATTGGCGTCGCTGTTACGGCGGTTGCCGAAAACACCAGCGATTCGCCCGGGCCGCCTGCGCGCGGCTCAACCACGACTACCGCGCGCGGCTCGACCCAGCGCTTCAGGTATTCCCACGATTCGCCGAATGGCGTGGCGTTGAAGAGACCAGCGCCGATGGCAAGCACCGCCAAGATGGCGATCGGCACCGTGATGAGCGGCCCAGATTCATGCGGGCCGGCATGCGCGTCGTGACCATCGTGTGTCGCGTGTGTTGCGTGCGTGGCGTGGGCCCCATGAGCGTCGTGACTGTCGTGCGCATCGTGGGTCGCGTGCGCGTCGTGTTCGCCCGCTGCCGCCCCACGCGGCGCACCAAAGAACGTGAGATAGGTCGCGCGCGTCATGTAGGCAGCGGTGAGGAACGCACCACCCAATCCGATCACCATGAAGAGCGAATACCCATTGGCACCGACGTTGTCGATGATTTCATCTTTCGAAAAGAAGCCGGAGAACGGGAACACACCGCACAATGCGAGCGTCGACACCACCCACGATGCAAACGTGATCGGCATGTGCCTGCGCAGACCGCCCATGTCTTTCTTCATGTCGAATGAGTGATGTGATGCGCTGTGGCTGATCGAGCCGGCGCACAAGAAGAGACATGCCTTGAAGAACGCGTGCGTGAAGATGTGGAACACTGCTGGCAGCCAGGCACCAGCACCGAGCCCGAGCATCATGTATCCCAACTGGCTGACCGTGCTGTAGGCGAGCACACGCTTGATGTCGGTCTGCACGAAGGCCAATGCGGCGGCGATCACGATGGTGATCGCCGCGATGATCATGATCACATTCGACGACGGGCCGAGAATGTCGAGGCCGGTGAAGAACACCGGGTAGAGGCGCGCCACGAGGAACACACCTGCCACGACCATCGTCGATGAATGCAAGAGCGAACTCACGGGCGTCGGACCGGCCATCGCGTCGGGCAGCCAAGTGTGAAGCGGAAATTGACCGCTCTTACCGATGCACGCAATGAAGAGCGCGATTGCCGCCAACAGAATCACCGTTGAGTTCGGCTCACCAGACAGAGCCCACGCCGAGATACCACGAATCGAAAAACCCGAGAGCCCGAGGTTGCTGGTGGTCCAGTCGTTGGCCGCGAAGAAGAGCATTGCGATGCCGACCAGCAACCCGACGTCACCCGTGCGAACCGTGAAGAACGCCTTCAGGGCGGCACGGCTGTTGGCACCGTCTTCCCACCAGTGGCCGATCAACATGAACGAACAGAGGCCCATGATTTCCCACCCGAGGAGGAAGAGAATCATGTCTTCGGCAATGACCATCGCCAACATGCCGGCAGAGAACAGGGTGAGCGCTGCAAAGAAGTGCGTGTAACGGCGATCACCGCGCAGATACTCAAGTGAGTAGATCTGCACCAGCGTCGAAATGAATGCCACTACGACAAGCACGATCACCGACAGACCGTCGATGTGCTGGCCGATCGTGAACTGCACTCCGCCTGCTTGCCACCAGGTCCACGTGTGCACGACCGGTGAGACAAATTGCTCTTCGCCGGCCGAACCGACGCGGGCAATCCACTGCCACGCGGCACCCAGCGCCAACACGAGGCTGGCCGCCAGCGATAGCACGCCGATTTCGCTGCCCTTCTTCGGCAGTTTCTTGCCGAAGAGCACGATGAGAAAGAACCCGATAGTCGGCACGACGGGTGCGAGCCACGCATTGTCGAGGAACCATCCCCCGTCGAGCGGCGAGAGCACTTCGGATGCAGCGACCAGTGCGATTGAGGTCATCACTTAGCCCCGCATCTCACTGAGTTCGTCAAGAGAAATCGAACGTCGGTTGCGGTACACGAGCAGGACCAGCGCGAGACCGACCCCGACTTCTGCGGCCGCCACGGCGATGATGTAGAGCGCGAAGGTGTGCCCGTCGGCCGAACCATTGCGCAGGGCAAACGCCAACAGATTGATGTTTACCGAGTTGAGGATGAGCTCGATGCTCATTAAGACCAGCACCGCGTTCTTGCGGGCAATAACGCCGTAGACGCCGATGCAGAACAGAATCGCGCCAAGCAGCAAAAATTGACTCGTCAGCATCTCATCAATCTTTTCTGGCCAGCACGATGGCTCCGATGATTGCGGCAAGCAGTACGAACGACAGCGCCCAGAAGGGCAAGAGATACGGCCCGAAGATCTGGTCGGAGATTTCTGCGACACTCACCACTCGTGCGTCGGCGGGCAACTGCTCGTCGCCAAACGACGACACCGTCGCGATGGCCATCGCAGCAAAGAGCAGGCCAGCCACCGGAATGCCGAGACGCCAATACGGGTTGTTGAGATCGCGCTCGGTGCCGATGCGTGCCCGGGTCAGCATCGTGCCGAAGAGAAAGAGCACCATCACGGCGCCGATGTAGACGAGCACCTGCGTGACGGCAACGAATTCGGCGGCGAGTAACACGTATTGCGCTGCCGCACCACTCAACACCACGACCAGCCACAGTGCAGCGTGCACGACATTGCTGGTCGTGACCACGCGTAGAGCCCCGACGATCATCAGCAGAGCGATGACGGCAAAACCGATGTTTTGGGCGACGAGCAATTCGGCGGCAAACATCGGCTACTTCTTCTTTTTGTCCGCGCCAGCTTCGAGTTCGGGGGCTTCGGGCACGGTCTCCATCCACTCACCCAACTTCGACATGTCGTGCAACAAGTCGGCAATGCGCGGCTCGGAGTATTCGTATTCGGGGCTCCAGAACAGTGCGTCAAACGGGCAGACCTCAACGCAGATGCCGCAGTACATGCACAAGGCGTAGTCAATGTCGAAGCGGTCGAGTTTGTTCACCTGACGCGGCTTGCCACCTTCGCGGCGCGGCGGGGCGAGTTCTTTGTGGCCTTCGATGTAGATGCACCAGTCGGGGCATGATCGCGCACACAACATGCACGAGGTGCAGTTGCCTTCGTGCAGGGCGATGACGCCGCGGGCGCGAGTCGGCGGCGCCTCTTTTTCGTGCGGGTATTGCACCGTGTTGGCACCTTTGGTGACCGTTTCAAAGAGCGTGCCGAGCGTGACGCCCAAACCCTTCACCAAACCGGGAACTTTTGCCACTTACATCACCACCTTGAAGATTGAGGTCACGGCGATATTCGCCAGTGACACCGGGATCAACACCTTCCACGCAAAGCGTTGCAGCTGGTCTTCGCGAAAGCGCGGATACGAAAACCGCACCCACATAATGATGAAGGCCACCAGCATCATCTTGGTGATCATGATGACGGGCCCGACCAAGTTCATCCAGTTGGCGACCGAGTCGAGGTCGGTCCAACCGAACCAGGCGAAGGGGATTCCCCATCCACCGAGGAAGAGCACCGAGGCAATCAGCGCAAACACACCGGCGGTCGCAAATTCTCCGATGAAAAAGATGAGAAAGCGGAAGCCTGAATACTCGGTCATATAGCCAGAGACGAGTTCGCTCTCGGCAATCGGCATGTCGAACGGCGCTTGGGTCAGCTCGGCCTGCACGGCGATCATGAAGATGACAAAGCCAACGAACTGCGTCAGCACATACGGGTTACCCAGCCCGTCGAAACCGAAGATCGAGCCCGCGTTCTGCGCCAACACGATTTGCTGCAGGTTCATCGTCTCGGCCTGAATGATCACGCCGATGACGGCCAGCACCATCGGTAACTCGTAGGCAATCAACTGCCCCGCGGCGCGCAGACCACCGAGCAGCGAATACTTGTTGGCGCTCGCCCACCCCGCCATGAGGATGCCGAGCACCGAGAGCGACGACACAGCTAGCGCATAAAAGACACCAGCTTCGAAATTGGTGAACCATGCGTCGGGCCCGAACGGCACGACCGCAACGAGCAAGAACGTGCTGACCAGCACGACGATCGGCGCCATCTTGAACACGCGGGCGTCGGCGCGCGCCGGCAAGATGTCTTCTTTCTGCAGCCACTTACCGACTTCTGCCACTAGTTGCAGCGAGCCGTAGGGACCAGCTTCCATTGGGCCGAGACGACTTTGCATGAACGACATCATCTTGAAGAGAAAGACGTACACGATCGTGCCCGCCGGCAAGAGCACCGCAACGATGCCGCCGAGCACGCGCAAGAGCGACTGGCCCCAATACGGCACTTCGACCGCGAGTACTTCCGCCGACAGTTGTGTTGCAAGGGTCATCGGTCGATGTCTCCGAGAATGAAATAGAGCGACGCAAGCACCGTGACGATGTCGGGCACGTACACGCCGCGCAAGACCCATGGTGCAATCGAGATGTTGTTGAACGAAGCCGAGCGAATCTTCACACGGAAGGGTCCCA
>RGSV01000085.1 GCA_010025655.1 Acidimicrobiia bacterium | reverse complement strand
AGCCGTAGAGGTTGTCGAACTTGCTCTTGGTGACGCTGTCGTTCACGTTGATCGCCGGAAACAGCAACTCTTTGCGCTCAGCCATCTTGTAGAGCCGCTTCACACCGGTGGTCGTCTCTTCCGTCACGCCGCGAATGCCCTTCGCCATGCGCGTCCACTTCGTCGGGTCGCTCTTCAGGCTGCGTTGCAAGAGACCGAGCACGATCGCCATCTCCGGGTTCGACGCCGTCGTCGGGTCGGGCACCTTGCCCGCCTTTTCGTATTCGACGCCCTTGTGCAAGAGCAACGTGGCGTCACCGCCGTCGTCGAGGATCATGTTCGGGCCGTCACCATCGGGCCACGTCATCATCTGGTCGGTAGCCCACCAATATTCCTCAAGCGTTTCGCCCTTCCACGCAAACACCGGCACACCGTTGGGCTCTTGCACCGTGCCGTTCGGGCCGACCGCGACTGCGGCTGCGGCATGGTCTTGGGTTGAAAAGATATTGCAGCTCGCCCAGCGCACCTCGGCACCGAGTTCGACGAGGGTTTCAATGAGCACCGCGGTCTGCACCGTCATGTGCAGCGAGCCAGAAATGCGCGCACCTTTCAGCGGCTTGAGTGCGCCGTATTCCTTGCGCAAGGCGCGTAGTCCGGGCATCTCGTGTTCAGCGAGATGGATCTCTTTGCGACCGAACGGCGCGAGTGATACATCGGCGACGCGATAGTCCTTGCGTTGAGCGAAGGTTGATGACGACATGACTGACCCCGTTTCAGAAAAACACGAACGATGAGCTTGCGTGTCGGGCTGGGGCCTGCTGGCACCAATCGGGTCAGCCGACGCTGAAAAGTCTACTCGTTGAAGGTTGGCGCAATGTGCTCTGCGGCAACTCTGGCCATGAGGCGAGCGTGTTCGGCATCGTTCACCGTCGTGGCTTCGTCGATGAGCATCACCGGAATGCCGTCGCGCACGTCGTAGCGGCGGTGCAAACGCGGGTTGTACAACGCATCTTCGTCGGCGAAGTAATAGAGCGGGCCCTTGTCTTGGGGGCAGGCGAGAATCGAAAGCAGCGTGGCGTCGAGTGTGGGCACGACCCCCACGCTAGGCGGTGATGAGCTGCAGCAGTGTCGCCACTTCGTTGTCGCACTGCTCACGCGTCGGTGCCTCAAGGTTCAAGCGCAATAGCGGTTCGGTGTTCGATGCGCGCACATTGAACCACCAGTCGCCACAGTCGACGGTGAGCCCGTCGAGGCGGTCTTGTGGAAACCGCGAGTACTTTTCTGCAACTCGAGCGATGACCGCGTCGATGTCTTTGACTTGGGTGTTGATCTCGCCACTGTTGGCATAGCGCTCGACAGGCTCGCGCAGTTTCGAGAGCGGCAAACCGGTGCGACTCATTTCCCCCAAGACGACGAGTGCAGCGATGAGACCGCTGTCGGCTCGATAGTTGTCGGCGAAGTAATAGTGACCGCTGTGCTCGCCGGCAAACACCGCGCCCGTCTCGGCCATCACTTGCTTCATGTATGAGTGACCGTTCTTCGTCCGCTGGCCGGTTCCACCGTTTTCGGCGATCACTTCGGCCACCGCCCGCGACGAGATGAGGTTGTAGAGAATGGTCGCACCCGGCGAGCGGCGCAAAAACACCTGGGCGAGAATCGCGGTCGTCGTGCTGCCCGACATCGTGCGACCTTGTTCGTCGACGAGAAACACGCGGTCGGCATCGCCGTCGAACGCAAGACCGACATCGAAGCCGCCAGCGAGCACCCGCGCCTGCAGATCGCGTTGGTTGGCGGGCTGAATCGGGTCGGCAGGATGATTCGGGAACGTGCCGTCGAGTTCGCCGTACATGATCTCGAGATCGATCATTGGCAGACGCTCAAACACCGCAGGCACGACCAACCCGCCCATGCCATTGGCCGTGTCAGCCACGACCTTGAGCGAGCGCATCGCAGACACATCGACGAACGACAGCACGTGCTTGGCGAAATCGGCGAGCAGGTTGCGGCGCGTGACCAGGCTCGGGTCGCCGACGACTGCCTGACCGAGCACACCGCGTGCCAGTTCGCGCAGCTCGCGCAGGCCGTTGTCGATGCCGATCGATTTGGCACCCGCAGTGCACATCTTGATGCCGTTGTATTGCGCGGGGTTGTGCGACGCGGTGAACATGGCACCGGGCACGTTCATGCTTCCGCTCGCGTAATAGAGCAGGTCAGTGCTGGCCAAACCGAGATTGACGACTGCGACACCTTCAGAGGTGAGCCCTTCTTCGAAGGCGGCGACCAACGCTGGCCCCGAAGGGCGCATGTCGTGTGCGACGGCCACCGACTCGGCGTCGGTGAATCGCGCGAAGGCGACACCGAAGGCGCGCGCCAGCGACTCGTCGAGTTGATCAGGAACCGTGCCGCGCACGTCGTAGGCCTTGACGACCGCGTCGAGAATCGGCATCGCGGTCAGAGTAGCGGCGCGACGTGACGACGACGTCGCCAGCGCACCAACACGACGATTCCTGCAATCGTCAAGACGTAGGCGAAGATGTCGAGAAACGACCAGCCGAACGAGAGTCGCACATCGTTGCTCGTCGGCACGACGACCATCATGTTCGGGGCGACGCGATACGGGCCAGTGGCACCCGAGACGTTCCAATTCGGAAAATACGACGTGCGCACCAAGACGGGCACGCCGACCGTATCGACGCTGAACGAAACGCTGCTGCGACCCTGCACGACATCTGACACCACGACAGGTGCGAGATTCGTTTGTGTGATGGTCTCATTTGGCACCACGATGTCGACGCGGCGACCAGACTCACCGGGCTCGCCGATGCGGCGGTCAAGATCAATTCGCGTGGTGATGCGCTGCCATTCGTCGGGGCCATCGGCAGCCGGCAGCGCCACCCAATCGTTCGGGTTCTGGAACCAGCTCGTGCCAACTTCGAGCCACCGCTCTTTGGCGTCACCCGCGTGTCCGACCGCGACGTCTTGCTCGGCGGCACCTGCGATGACCACGGGTTGCTTGGTAAGCGGCACGACCAAGTCGCTCGCTTCGACTTGATAAATGACCCACGGCCCCGAGCGCGCGATTTCGCGCAGAGCGGGTTGGGCCGACGCTTCACGCACGGCTTCGGGTGTGAAGCCCATGTAGTAGCGCACGCCGAGCTCTTGCAGATAGCGCACGCCGAGCGCGGCCTTGTTGTCGTCGTAGCGCAATTCGCGCACCGGGTTGCTGCTTTGCTTCGACATCGCCGCGGCAGCGATGAAGTGATACGGCGTCGTTGCTGAAGCCTCGAAGAAGAGGCCCTCCATCGAACCGATGCAGCCGTCGGTCCAGTGCGGCAAGAGCATGAGACCCATCGTCGTGCCGTACTTGTTCGTCTCACCGTTGTTCTCCCAGAGCGCGCGACCGCAGCCGTAGCGCGGATCTTCGCCGATCTGTTTCATCGTCTCGATGAGTGCTCGATATTCGCCGTAGGCGTTCTTTCCTTCATAACCGGTGAAGTTCCAGCGGGCCCATCCGTCGACGAAACCGTCGTTGCCCGCCGGCACGCTGATCGGCCCCAACCCATAGCGCTGTGAGCCGTCCTCGAGTGTGCGCACTGAGGCGAACGGCAGTTCTTGAAAGCGAAACCCGATGATCGAAATGCACACGAACGACACCGCGATGGCGGTGGCGACATTGAACGACAATCGCCCGCGCAGCGACGGACCGAGCGTCTGTTCTTCGCCAGACTTGGCGACGCGGGCGGCGGCACGCTCGAGACTCACGTAGCGCCCCACGGCGACGATGGCTTCGTAGATGCCGATCATCATCAGCATGTAGCGCACCAGATACAGGAATGGCAGCACGCGCGGATTCCATAGCAATCCGATGATCGGCAGGCTCTCGCGCGCGACGAAGACGCCGATGGCAAGAAGCACGCCGTAAATGCCAAGCCAGGCAGCCACGGTGCTGCGCCGCCAGAGCGCACTCAGAAACCCGATGACGGCAAACCCGGTGATGAGCACGTCAAAGACGATGTGCAGTGGGAAGAACATCTCGACCCAGCCTTCACCGAAGCCCGAGGGCTGCGGTTCATACTTCATGTCGGTCATGTAGGCGTGATTGAGTAAGAACGGCAGCACCCAGAACGCCGACAACAGCACTGCGGTGCCGATGACGGGTGCGCCGTATTTCCATTTGGCGGGCTCTTTGTGCATCGCCAAGATGAGCAGGTAGCCGAGAAACGCGAACAACAACACGATGCCGTGACTCAGCGCCGACAGTGCAAGCAAGATCGTTGCAGCGATGCGATAGCCACCCGTCTCAATGCCGCGCCAGAACACACCGAAGCCAAGCACGGCGAAGGCGAGCGCGATGGAGAACGAGAACTCGCCCGCCATCGTCGAGGCGATGTTGCCGCCGTAGATCGTGAAGCTTTCGTCGAAGAGAAAGATGGTGCTGGCGACCACCAGTAACTCAGGTATCGGAAACGCGAGCCGCGCCAGCCGCGCAAACAGCCACGTGCAGAGAGGCAGAGCCAGCAAGCCCGCCACGGCGACGAGTTTCAACGCGATGCCATAGGGCAAGAGGATGTCGAGCGCGACAATGAAGAGCGCAGGCACCACCATGTAGAAGCGGTATATCGGCAAACCCGAATACCAGTCGTTGCTCCACCCCGAGAGGCGCAGCGAGGTGAGCAGATGGTCGCGCAGATACGCCGGCCCGTACACATGCGCACCCATGTCGCCACCAGTCGGTGTGTTGTTGCGGAAGATCAGCGACGGCTGCAGCGTGAGAAAAATCATCAACGTGGTAATGAAGATGAGCCCGCCGGCGAGCAGCAGTTTGGTGCGTCGCTCAAAATAGACGAGGTCGCGCGGAGCGACCACCCGCGTGCTGGTGGCGAGTTCGTCGTTCGACATATCGGCGGCAGTTAGGCGAGGGTGGTCAGGTGAGGGCGAGCAGCGCCAGCCCCGTGGCATTGAACGCTAGGTGGGCGACGAACGGCAGGCCAAGTCGCTTGGTAACGAGAAAGCATGTGCCCAACACCAGCGCGAAAGCAAACAAACCAGGGAACTCGGCTACGCGACCGTGGATCACGGTGAACCACACCGCAGTCACGACGAGCGCAGCGATGTCGTTGAACCGGCCCTGCAGCCCCGCCTGAATGAACCCCCGATACACGAGCTCTTCAACGACGGGGGCGCCGAGCACAACGACAATGAACAGCACCACCAACCAGATGCCGGTCGCAGAGTCATAGAGGTTGCGGGCGCGATCTTCCACCTCGGACGTGCTGAAGGTGTCGGGGAACCATTCGCGAAACGGCCAGGTCACCAGACCGACGAGCAGCAGTTGCGAGAGCACACCGATCGGTAGACCCCACAAGTCAGTGAGGCGAAACCTGGCGCGATAATCGGCAAGCACGTTGCCAGTGCCCGAACGTTGTGACACGACGACGAGCAGCACGATGAACGGCACCCACAGCGTGAGTGCACCAGCGAGCAGAAACCAGCTCGGCTGATCATCGCCATTGACCGACACGTCGAAGAGTGCAACGAGCGCGACCTGCAACAGTGTGGCGATGGCGTAACACATCACCCAACCGCCAATCACCACGCGC
>RGSV01000084.1 GCA_010025655.1 Acidimicrobiia bacterium | reverse complement strand
ACTTCAACCCGCCGTTTCGCGGGAATCCACCGAAAGACCATCGCGCCGTGCCCGTGTCGCGCCCAAACTTCATCGAATTGTGCGACGAACTCACGGCACAAGACGAACAGGTCTTCGAAGATCTCTTTCGCCGACTTGGCTTATCCGTCGACTGGTCGCTGCTCTACACCACGATTTCTGAATATGCACGGCGCACTTCACAACAGGCTTTTCTTGCCAACTTGGCGCGCGGTGAGGCATACACCCAAGAGGCCCCGACCTTGTGGGACGTCGACTTTGGCACCGCGGTGGCACAAGCCGAACTAGAAGATCGCGAACGACCTGGCGCGTATCACGCCGTTGCCTTTCAGGGCCCGAGTGGCAACGTTGTTATCGAAACGACTCGACCCGAACTCATTCCTGCATGCGTTGGGCTCGTTGCACATCCAGACGACGCTCGATACACGGCGTTATTCGGCAAGACGGTGCGCTCGCCGCTGTTTGATGTCGAGGTGGGTGTTTACCCGCACCCGCTCGCCCAACCCGACAAGGGTTCGGGTATCGCCATGATCTGCACCTTCGGTGACCTCACCGACGTGATCTGGTGGCGCGAGTTCAACTTGCCGACGCGTGCCATCGTCGGTCGCGATGGTCGCATCGTTGCCGAGCCACACGCGGCAATCACGAGTGATGCCGGCCGCGCTGCATACAGCTCGTTGGCGGGCAAGTCGGTGAAGCAGGCGCAAGCTGCAATCGTCGAACTGCTGCGCACCTCGGGAGACCTACAAGGTGAGCCACGACCGATCACGCATCCGGTTAAGTTCTACGAAAAGGGCGACCGCCCACTCGAAATTGTCACGAGTCGCCAGTGGTACATCCGCAATGGTGGTCGCGACGAACAGTTGCGCAACGATCTATTGGCGCGTGGCGACGAGATGGCGTGGCATCCCGACCACATGCGGCATCGTTACGCCAACTGGGTACAAGGTCTGAACGGCGATTGGTTGATTTCGCGACAGCGTTACTTCGGCGTACCGATTCCGGTGTGGTACCGCGTCGGTGCCGATGGTCAACCCAACTATGGCGCGCCGTTGGTGCCCGAAGTCAACCAGTTGCCGATTGACCCGAGCACTGATGTGCCGAACGGATTCGTCGCTGCGCAACGCGGTGTCGCCGGTGGCTTCATCGGTGATCCCGACGTGATGGACACCTGGGCAACATCATCGCTGACTCCGCAGATTGCTGCGCGCTGGGTCGATGGTGACGGACTCTTTGACCGAGTGTTTCCGATGGATATGCGTCCGCAAGGTCACGACATCATTCGCACCTGGTTGTTCTCCACGATGGTGCGCTCGCACCTTGAACACGGCACGATTCCCTGGAAGCGAGCGACGCTGTCGGGCTGGATTCTCGACCCCGACCGCAAGAAGATGTCGAAGTCGAAGGGCAATGTCGTAACGCCGATCGATTTGTTCGACAAATACGGCAGCGATGCCGTGCGCTACTGGGCGGCATCGGCACGGCCGGGTGTTGACACTGCCTTCAGTGAAGACCAGATGGCGGTGGGTCGCAAGCTCGCCAACAAGTTGCTCAACGTCACCAAGTTTGTTCTCGGCATGAACGGCAACGCTGACGACGCCATCACCGTGCCTTATGACGCAGCGATGCTGTCGCGACTGGCTGACGTCGTGCGTGACGCGACAGCGGCCTTCGATGACTTCGACTACGCCCGCGCACTTGAACGCACCGAGGCATTCTTCTGGTGGTTCTGTGACGACTATGTCGAGTTGGTAAAGACTCGCGCCTACGGCAATGCCGACGGCGGCGTGGTCATGGAAATCGCCACAACGCCCGAGCAGGCCTCGGCGCGCACCGCGCTGACGCGGGCGTTGGGTACCTTGCAACGACTACTCGCGCCGCACATGCCGTTTTGCACCGACGAAGTGTGGTCGTGGTGGCACGACTCGAGTGTGCATGCGTCAACGTGGCCGACTAATGCCGAGTGCTTGGCGAATGTAACGGTCGAGGCGTCGTCGTACGACGCCGCACTCATGCTCGAGACCGTCAGCGCAGTGCTCGCTGAAGTGCGGCGAGCCAAGACTGAAGCCAAGGTCTCACAGCGTGCCAAGGTTGAGAGTGCGATGGTCGCCTGCGATAGCACTCGCCGCTCGACGCTCGAGCTCGCACGCACCGATCTGGTGAATGCCGGCAACATCATTTCGCTTGACTTCAGCGAAGGCGACGGTGTTGCCGTCAGTGTGACCCTCGCCGAGCAGACATGATGCCCGAGTCAGACTCACCGCAACACCCAGGTCGCTCGCAGAGCTCGCGCCCGACACGGCGACCAGGTCAGCCACAGCGGCCGCGCATGCACGGCGTGCTGCTCGGCGTGAACCTCCTCTTAGCGCTGCTGTTGATCGTGGTTGGTGTGATCGTCATCTGGGCAAACGTCAAAGTGGGTGACCGACTCGTCGTGAGCATTGACGGCGTTGGCGCCACCGACACACCGAATACTGACAGCGCCGAGAGTGACAGCAACTCGTGGAACTACGACACGTCAACTCTGCGCGCAAAGAACTTTCTGCTCACCGGCTCAGACAATGGTGCTTGCCCGACGAAAGGTGATGGCACGTCTGGTGGCATCGGCGATCGCAGCACATTCGGTGAGCGATCAGACACCATCATGGTGCTGCGCGTCGACCCAGTCGCCAACGACGTGATCGTCTTGTCGTTTCCGCGTGACCTCTGGGTGAAGATCGCCGGCACGACTCGTCAGGCTCGCATCAACTCGGCATTCGACAGTAAAGACCCGAGCCGATTGATTCGCACAATTGACGAGAACTTCGGTGTTCCTGTTGACCACTATGTCAACGTCAACCTCTGTGCGTTCAAAGAAATCGTCGACTCGGTGGGTGGCGTGAAGATTCCCTTTGCCAACCGCACCAAAGACGACAAAGTTGGCTTCCGCGAGACTGGGCCGGGCTGCGTCGAGCTACGCGGTTCTCAAGCGCTCGCCTATGTGCGGTCACGGGCGGGATACCAATACTTCGACGAAACCAAACAGAAGTGGGTCAGCGACCCAACCGGCGACATCGGACGCATCAATCGTCAACAAGATTTCCTGCGCCGCTCAATGCAACGAGCGCTCGACCGTGGCACTTCAAACCCAGCCACTGCCAACGCGCTGCTCAATGTGGCACTGAAGCGCGTCATCACCGACGACCGAATCACTCCACGTGATCTGCTCAGCCTCGCCCAGGCGATGCGCAGTCTCGACACACAGGGAGTCGACTCGTACACCATCGAGTGGTCGATGCGTCGCATCGGGGGCGAATCAGTGTTGCTGCCAATCACTGACACCGACTCGATGAAGGCCATCTTCGCACTCTTCACGGGCAACGCACAGATGAGCGGAGAACAAACTTCTGGTGAGCAAGATACATCTGCACCTGCTCGGCAAGCGACAGCTGGCATTACTGCCTATGCAGGCGAACTGCCATTTATGTCAGTGCTGCTCGATGCGCTGGCGTTGCGCACCGCCGCTGACGACACCAGCACAACGATTCCCGGTGCACGACCAACGCAAGATCGCCTTGGCGTGTTTCCGCCCAATGATCCGAGTTGTCGCTAGCTCGCAGCAACCCGCAGCCAGTGCGGCTGCGACCAACTGACGAACTCGCACAACGCCAACCCCGCCACCAACACTCGTTGCTCAATCGCTGAGAACTACACTCGCCACGGGAGCAATCGTGGAATCTGCCGAAGTCTTGTCGTATATCGGCGTCATTCTCGTCGGCTATGCGCTCGGCACATTTCCGAGCGCAGAGCTTGTCGCCAAGCGATTCGGCACCGAGATCACCAAAGTCGGCTCAGGTAACCCCGGCGCATCAAACGTGATTCGTGAACTCGGTTGGAAGGCGGGCATGACTGTCTTCTTGCTCGATATGGCCAAGGCGGCCATCGCAGTAGGCATTGCGTGGGCAGTGTGTGGAGCCCAACGTGATCCACTCACCTACACCGCAATGTGTGCTGCCATCGTCGGTCACGTTGCGCCAGTGCAGCGAAAGTTTCGTGGTGGCAAAGGCGTGGCATCAGGTGGCGGGGCGATGTTCGTGCTCTTCCCCATCGTGAGCGCCGTGCTCTTCATCTCGTGGTTCGTGATCAGCAAAGTCACGCGCAAGGCATCTGTTGCGTCGCTCGCTATCAGCGTGGCGACACCCATCGGCATGTACCTCGATGGTGCAAAAGCGTGGGAGCTTTACGTCGTGCTTGGCATCGTGGTGTTCGTCATCGTGAAACATCTGCCAAACTTGCGTCGCCTGAGGTCGCACACCGAACCGTCTTTGTAGCGTGCAGTAATGCTTGAATTCGCAAACCAGGCATTCGACTGGCTGAAAGATTTTTCGTCATCGCCCTGGTTCTACGCAATCATCTTCGTGATTGCCCTGCTCGACTCAGTTCTGCCCATCGTGCCGAGCGAAACGCTCGTCATCATTGGCGGGGTAAGTGCCGGTCTTGGCGAGTTATGGCTTCCACTCGTCATCATCTGCGGGGTCACGGGTGCATTCATCGGTGACAACCTCAGTTATCTCATCGGGCGAGAAGCAAGCGACTGGGTGATGCGGCGTCAGACGCGCACCGAGAAGGGTGCGAAACGAATGGCCAAGGTCGTCGAGCAGGTGCATGAGCGCGGTGGTCTGTTGCTGGTTACCGCACGCTTCATTCCAGGTGGACGCACTGCCCTCACCCTGTCGTGCGGTGTCACGCGCCAACCACGGCGCTGGTTCGTGGGCTGGGTCGCGGTCGCCACCGTCATCTGGGGAAACTACGCCGCACTGCTGGGCTTCATCGGTGGTAAGTCATTCGAAGAGAACCACACACTCGCCTTCATCATCGCTTTCGTCACCGCATTCAGCATCACGGCGCTGATCGAACTCATTCGCTGGGCTCTCAAGCGCGCCAGATACCGTCAAACATCTACCTGACCATCTCGTCTAGTGCGCTGAGAACTCTCTCAATACCGGACTTGCCGAGCTCAAAATCCTGTCTGACATCACTCTGTCCGCCTTGAACTTGAACATAAGGGCATCGCGTAGCCAATGCGAGAGTCGCAAAGTGTGTCTCTTTAGAGTCTCCATTGTGAATCTCGATTAAGCCCTGTCGTTTGCTAAATAGAACGTGGGTTAGTCCTGATCCGTACGCTCCTACGACTACTTCTACAGACTGCATGAGAGTCATCTCTTCAAGATAGGAGTAAGACTCCATATGAGCCACCCTGATTGGGAAGTTCGAAGACATCTCTTTCAATAGCTGTTGCTCGTCAAGTATGCGACGATGCCGCGACTTTGCTCGTGAAATGTAGAGAACGGGGATCCTGACTGGGCTCTCTATAACGTCCTTAAGGCTTACATTCCGCACAAAGTCTGCGACTTCTGGATGTAGGAAGCCGGAACCCGTCAAGTATGGTGCCTGACTTGGTACTACTACCTCATCAACCTGCCACCACTCTCCGAACTTTTGATGAACAACCTCGACATTTTCGAACATCTGACTAAGCCGCTCTAATCCGTGAGTCTGGTACTCAAGTCGGGAAGCTGGCGC
>RGSV01000083.1 GCA_010025655.1 Acidimicrobiia bacterium | reverse complement strand
GACGAAGTCGAACCGGGTGACGAGAGCCGCGCCTACCGCAACAAGAGTTACCCGCGACAGTTCCTTGTCATCACCGCGGGGTCGTTGATGCACTTCATCCTCGCGCTCGCGATCTTCACGGGCGTTTATTCGTCGGCAGGACGCTGGGCCGAGACGGGTCGGGTCGAGGTTGCCTTCGACTCGGCGCCGGGCTCGCCCGCAGAAGCTCTCGGCCTGCGTCTCGGCGATGTCGTCACCGCGATCGGTGGCACCGCAGTGACGTCGCGTGACGAACTCGTCGACGCAATCACCTCGCGCGCACCAGGCGACACCGTCGACATCACATTCGAGCGCGACGGCGTCGCCACGACGGAAAGCGTGGTGCTTGCCGCGAACCCGCGCGAAGCCGACGTGGCCTACCTCGGCATCGCCTCGTGGTCGAAGGACTACGTACGGCAGTCCCTGCTCTCGTCGCTCGGTTGGGCGGTGCGTGATTCCGTGTCGAGTGTGGGCAATTCGGTCAAGGGTGTCGTCACCGCCCTCAACCCGATGAACTCGATCCGCGCACTGCAGAACCCGAACGAGAACCTCGAAACGCGGCCCACCACGGTCGTCGGCGCAAGCCAGATCGGCGGTCAGCTGGGTGAGAGCGAGGGGCTGAAGGGTGTGTTGTTGCTCTTGGCGAGCGTGAACGTGTTCGTCGGTGTCTTCAACCTCTTTCCTTTGCTGCCCTTCGACGGTGGCCACGCAGCGATAGCGACCTACGAACGCGTGCGCTCGCGGAACGGAACGCGCTACCGCGCCGACGTCAACAAGATGATCCCCGTCACGACCATCGTTCTCGGCCTGCTCGCGTTCCTTCTCTTTGCGGGTCTCTATCTCGACATCACCAACCCCCTCTGACTCGGGCCATACTGGGCCCATGTTCGAACGCCGTCGTACGCGTCAGATCCACGTCGGCAAGGTCGCCGTGGGTGGAGATGCTCCGGTGTCCGTGCAGTCGATGACGACCACCAAAACGGCCGACGTCGAGGGCACCCTCCAACAGATCTACGCATTGGCCGCCGCGGGGTGCGACATCGTGCGTTGCACGTGCAACGAAATCGAAGCAGCCGAGGGCCTTGCTCAGATCGTGCCGCGTTCACCGATTCCGGTCATTGCCGACATCCACCACCAGTACAAGATGGCGCTTGCTGCACTCGAGGCGGGTGTACACGGTCTGCGTCTCAACCCGGGCAACATCCGCAAGCCCGAACACATCAAGGCCGTTGCCGCGGCGGCGAAGGAACGCAACGTTCCGATCCGTATCGGTGTGAACGGTGGTTCGCTCGATCCTGCGCTCTACGAGAAGCACGGTGGCCTCACCGCCGACGCGATGGTCGAGTCCGCGATGCAGGAACTCGCGTACTTCGACGAGGTCGGATTCGATCTCGTGAAGATCTCCGTCAAGGCCTCGAACGTTCCGATCATGGTCGAGGCGTACCGCAAACTGAGCGCCGCGACCGACCATCCGCTGCACATCGGCCTCACCGAGGCGGGTCCGTTGCCGGGCGGTCTGGTGAAGGCAACCGCAGGCATTGCGACGCTGTTGCTCGAGGGCATCGGCGACACCATTCGGTACAGCCTCACCGCTGATCCGGTCGAAGAAGCCAAGGCCGGGCGGCAGCTTCTCGAGTCGCTCGGGTTGCGTGAGCGCAAGAACGTCGACCTCATCGCATGTCCCAGTTGCGGTCGCGCCGAGATCGACGTCATCGACGTCGCGAAGCGCGCGCAAGATGCATTTGCCGACAAGCAACTGCCGTTGCAAGTCGCGGTCATGGGCTGTGTGGTCAATGGCCCAGGTGAGGCGCGCGAAGCCGACATCGGCATCGCTGCCGGCAACAAGCGCGGACATCTCTTCGTCAAAGGTCGCAATGTTGCCGTCGTACCCGAGTCAGAAATGGTCGAAGCACTCGTCGATTGGGCGACGTTCATTCACGAACATGGCGTCGAGGCCGCATTGGCGCGGGTTGACACCACCATCGCCGAACGCGAAGCGGCCCGCGACCGTTCGGCACTGCTTGACGAAAAGGGTGGCGATGCCAACCACTCGGCAGAAAAAATCGTCGAGATTCGTCGCACCGTCGAAGGCTGAGCAGGCGTAGCGCTACGGCGCGACGGTGGTCGTCGGCACCGTCGTCGGTGCGACGCTGGTTGTCGGCGCGATCGTGGTCGTCGGCAGGGTAGTTGTCGTCGTACTGGTCAGGTCGCTCGCTCGCTGCGCCAACTCGCTCGCCAGCGCAAGATACACCTTGGCTCGAACTTCGTATCCCTTCGGGGTGAGGTGAATCTTGTCCGGGTCTACGACGCTCGGGTCGCTTGTGGCAACGCTGACCCAGTCAAACACGGTCGCAAGCGGGTACCGGGCTAATTCCTTGATGAGGGTGGAGTTAAAGCGTTGTGATTGCCGCGTAACGTTTGCCGAATCGACTCGATGCACCGTCAACCACACCACGGGAACATTGCCAATGGCGTTCATCAAATCGTCAATCACCGCGACGAACTCACGACGCTTGACGAGTATCGCAACATCATTAGAACCAAGCGCCACAATCACTGCGGTTGGTCGAAGGCCATCAGCGACCAGTGTCTTGTAGGCGACAACTCCGGAGTAGCGGGCAGACGTAGGCCCGCTGATTCGCCTTCCCCAACGGCTGTCGACGACCACCGTGTCAAACGTGCCGGTCGCCGCGAGGCGAGTCTGAGCCTTGGCGAAATAGTTCGAGCCCCACGTCAAGCTGTCACCCAAGACAAGCAGCGTGGTGCGCGGCGGCGGGGCAGAGTCGAGCCGCGGCACTGCGACGATGCCACTGAGTGCGACGAGCGCGGTGAGCAAGAGGGCATGCATGCGCGCTGGCCGCCCGCGCCAGAGTCTGCTGCACCACATTCGCGCGCGCATTACCTACTGGCTCACCGAAAAGATCGTCGCGGTGCCCTCGAGCGACACCGTCTCGCCAGCAGAGACGTACACCACGCCACCACGCTGCAGCGAGCCCGCTCGACCAGACGTGCACGCGAGCAACGTGTGTTGAGCAGAGGTCTGCAGGGTGAACCCACCGTTGATGTCGTGGCGCATCACGGTGAAGGGTGCCGCGCAGCGATATGCGTAACTTCGCCAACTCGAGTCGCCACGCGCCACCGTGGGCACCACCCGTGGATCGGTGACAGATGCGAGCGTGGCGACTGACAGAAACTCGTCGATGTCAACATGCTTTTCGGTGAAGGCCGCCCGCACCACGTTGTCTGACGACCCCTGCACTTCGAGTGCCGTGCCATAGAGATACGTGTGCACGTTCCCGGCATCTAAAAACAAAGCTTCACCAGGTGCTAAGCGCACGTGATGCATCAACAACGCCACCATCGACTTCGAGTCGTCGTAGTGCTCGTTCAGCTGTTGCATCGCTGCAGACGGCGAAATGACGTCGCCGAACGTCTCCCCACGCAACACCGCTTCGGCAGCTGCTGCCACACCGTCGCGTCGCACTCGAGCAGCCAACTCTTTCGCACCTGCGGCCTCACACGCTCGCACTGCTGTTTCGGTGTCGACGAAGCCACAGAGCGCTTCGAACATTGACAACGCCACAATCATCTCGGGCTTGGCGCGGTCATCGGGGTAGACGCGATGACCGGCATCAAGCGGAACACCGGCGCGTTCCTCGCGGGAGAAGCCGGCAGCTGCCTGTTCTTTGGACGGGTGCGTCTGTAACGAGAGAGGTTGAGCCGCTGAAAGCAGTTTTACGATGAACGGCAATTCACCAACTTCATCAACCAAAAGTGTCGGAGCCGGATGGTGCAGGCTGTCGTCGACGTGTGCCTGACCGCGCGGGTGAGTGCCAAACCAGATTTCGGCCCATGGTCGCCCGTCAGCAGTGACCTCGAGTAACTCGGGTAGCGCGTAGCGGTCGCCCCACGCATAGTGCTGAATCGCGCCGCGCAGGTGCAACATGGCGAACCTCAGTCTCGCGGCGTTTTCGCGTTACGCGACGCCACGCGCCAACGCCAAAACGCGCTGTGGCGCATCGGCAATCGGCACTTCGGTGGTGGTGCCCGCGAGACGATCGCGTACTTCGAGCATGCCGTTGGCTACGCCGCGACCGGCAATAACGATCACCGGCATGCCCAGCAACTCAGCGTCTTTGAATCGCACGCCAGGCGAGACACCAGCACGATCGTCAAGCAACACCTGTAGCCCTGACTGCGACAACGATGCAGCCAACGCCTCGGCCGCCGCCGCAGTTTGGTCACCTGGCTTACCAGCGATTACTACGTGCACATCCATTGGTGCAACCTCGCGCGGCCATCGCAAGCCGAGTGCGTCGTGAGAGGTTTCTGCAATCGCCGCCACCGCACGCGAGACACCCACGCCATACGAACCCATCGTGACCACCCGCTGCTTGCCCTTCTCGTCGAGCACCGTCAGCCCGAGTACGTCGGCATATTTTCTGCCCAGCTGAAACACATGGCCCATTTCGATTCCGCGTTCGATGCGCAGCGGTGAGCCACACGATGGGCATGCGTCGCCCTCACGCACGTCGGCGACATCGATGACACCATCACCAGTGAAGTCGCGACCACACACGAGGTTCACCACGTGGCGACCCGACGCATCGGCACCGGTGACCCACGCTGAGCCGACGACAACGCGTGGGTCAAGCAGATAGCGGATGCCCGATGTTGATGCACTGCCGAGTGCGCGCGGGCCGATGTAGCCCTTCACCAGCCCAGGGTGTGCGGCGAAGTCGGCGTCACCGAACGGTGCCACTTCTGCTGGCGACATGGCCGCTTCAAGACGCTTCATATCCACCTCACGATCACCCGGCACACCGATGGCGAGTGGTTCGCGTCGCCCATCAGGATGTTGCAGCATCACCATCACGTTCTTCAGCGTGTGCGCTGCAGTCCAGGGCCCACCCACGCGCGACAGCTCGGTGCGCGCATTCAGCAAGTCGACCAGCGACTGGATAGTTGGGGTTCCTGGCGTGTCGTGCACGACTGCCGCCGCAGTCGAAGAAGGATCACTCGCCGCTGGCGCACCGATTCGAACGGCTTCGGTGTTGGCTCGGTACTCGCATACCGAGCATCGCACAAACGTGTCTTCACCCGACTCGCACGGTGACAGAAACTCTTCCGACATCGAACCACCCATTGCGCCAGACATCGCTTTGACAATCACGACTTCCAACCCGAGTCGCGCGAAGATGCGAACGTAAGCCGCGCGATGGGCGTCGTAACTGCGCTGCAAGCCTTCGTCGTCGACGTCGAAGCTGTAGGAATCTTTCATTACGAATTCGCGACCACGCAAGAGACCGGCACGTGGCCGAGCTTCATCGCGATACTTTGTCTGAATCTGATACAGCCACACCGGCAAGTCTTTGTAACTCGAATACAGATCTTTCACCAAGAGCGTGAACATCTCTTCGTGTGTCGGACCCAACAGGTAGTCGACCCCGCGGCGGTCTTGCAGGCGGAAGAGGTTGGGTCCATAGTCGGTCCATCGACCCGATGCGTCATAGGGTTCGCGCGGCAAGAGGGCAGGGAAGTGCACCTCTTGTGCGCCGATCG
>RGSV01000082.1 GCA_010025655.1 Acidimicrobiia bacterium | reverse complement strand
TTTCTGACGATGTGATTCAAGGTGCAATCGCCTGCGAACTCGTGCACCTGGGCTCGCTGTATCACGACGACGTGATGGACGAAAGCCCGACCCGTCGTGGTGTCGAGACGGTGAACGCCAAATGGGGCAACTTGCAGGCCATCGTCGCGGGAGATTTCCTCCTCGCCCGCGCTTCGGAGATTGCCGCCTCGTTGGGTAACGAAGTCGCAGGGTTGCTCGCCCGCACGATTGGTCGGCTGTGCGAGGGCCAGGTCGAAGAGTTGCGCCATACCTACGACCGCAATCGCACGGTGCCGTCGTATCTCGTGAGCATCGAGGGCAAGACGGCTTCGCTCTTTGCAACCTCGGCGCGCATCGGCTCGCTCATCGCCGGGCATCCGCGCGCTGTTACTGATGCACTCACGAATGTTGCCAACGCCTATGGCATGGTCTTTCAAATCGTCGACGACGTGCTCGACATTGTGGCGACCGACGAACAGTTGGGCAAGCCCGCGGGCCACGATCTCGAAGAGGGTGTGTACACCTTGCCCGTCTTGTTGACGCTCGCTGAGTCGTCGGCCGAGTCGCGCGAGTTGTTCGACCTGCTCGGCTCGCCGCTTACGGGTTCTGAACGCGTGAAGGCACTCAAAATCGTGCGCGGCAGTGGCGGCTTGGCTGGCGCAATTGAATCGGCCCGCAACTATGCCGCGATTGCCGAAGCCGAATGTGATCGTCTGCCCGCCAGCGAAGCGACCGATGCACTGCGCCGCGCGCCGCGCGCGTTGCTCGAGTCGCTCGTCGATTTTTAGGTTGCGAGAGACCCGTTAGAGACTGTCAGGTCAAGAGATGCCGCGCGGCGGCACGACCAGACAACACTGCACCTTCCACACGCGGCCCCGCAAACGCATCACCGGCCAGCACGATTTGACGTTGAGCCCACGACTGTTCGGGCCAGATGGTTCGTGGCGTCGCCATGCGCCAGCGCTTCGGTTGGTGGTCGACGATGGTGGCGTCACTGATCCACGGTCGCGCATGCTCGAGCAGCAGTCGATGAGTTGCGTCAGCATCATTCCACCAATGTTCTTCGCTGAAGGCGGCGTTGGCGTGAAAGGTGAGTGCCCCGCACGCACTGATTCCCTTGCGGTGGTTGTCGGCGATGAACGAGAACACCGCGTCGCCCGATTGCACGCCGCCTGGCTCGGGCACGTTCGTGCCACCCTGCACCACGACGAGAGCAGCGATGGTCTTGTCGTAGGTGATCGTGCGAATGCCGTCGGGCACCTCGAGGTCGGTGTGTGCGAGTAGTGAGAGCGCCTGTGGAATCGGGCAGGTGACTACCACCGCATCGGCAACGAATCGTGATGCATCGTCGAGCATGACGACCCACGCACCGCCCTCGGGGCGAATGTCGAACGCCAGAGCGTTGTAGCGAACATCAAGACCAGTCGCGAGATGTTTGGCGATGGTCGTCATGCCCGCGGCTCCGCAGTAGCGCGAGTGGCCATCGCCGGCACCGAAACCACGGCACCATTCGCGGACGATGCCAAGGGTGATCCACTGCTCGACCATGGCTGTGAACTCAGCCGAACGCGCCGTGAAGAATTGTGCGCCGTGGTCGAAGGTGGCGTCGCCGATGCGTCGTGTCGCACAACGCCCACCTGACGCACGCGACTTTTCGAGCACCGTCACCGAATGTCCCGCATCGACGAGGTCGCGGGCGGCACAGAGCCCAGCTAACCCTGCACCGATGACGACGACCTGCATGGGTTTTATGCGCTGGCGATTGCCGGTGACGCCGCCTGACGCTGTTCGAATTCTGAGCGATCAATAAAGTCGAACACGATCGGGTTGAATGTCGATGCGTGCTCCACCATCAGGCCGTGGGCGGCACCTGAAATCACCACCAACTCGGCATGTGCGATCCGCTCAGCGATTTCTTCGCTGTCGGCCCGCGGGGTGAGAATGTCTTGGTTGCCGACGACGACCAGCGTCGGCGCCGTGATGCTCGAGAGTTCAGCGACCATCGAGTCATCAGTGCTGACGATCGCGTCAACTTGGGCAGTGAATCCTTTTGATGGGCGATAGGTCGCAAATGGTCCGAGCCAGCTGAGGGCGGGTGCCAGACGACGGAACGATCGCGGCCCGATGAGCCAGCGGGCTGAGTCGTTGGCCCATTCGCGCATACCCCGCACGTTTGCCGTGTCGGCCCAGTGGCGCAACAACTCGTTGCGCCAGGGTTTATTGCGACACGCAGTGCACACGAGCGTGAGCGAGCGCACGAGCCTGGCGTGCTTCACGGCGAGAATCTGCGAGATGGCTCCTCCCATTGACGCGCCAACGATGTGCGCGCTGCTCACCCCGAAGTGTTCGAGCACTGCTGCTGCATCATCGGCCATGTCTTCAAGCGTGAAGGGTTCAGTCGGGGTCGTGCTGCGCCCCGAGCCGCGGTTGTCAAAGGCGATGGTGCGGTAGCGGGTGGCCATGCCAAAGCGCTGCAGCACCCAGCCGTTCTTGTCGGTACCAAGGCCCTGAATAAGGAGCACGACGGGAGCATCACTGCGACCCGTGACTTCGGCGTGCAGCCGCACACCACCGGGGCGGTTGATGTAGGGCACTACGCCACCCTCGTGCGCGGCTGGTGCGGACCAATGCGCACCACCGACGGCCACGAATACAGTCGCGACAACACATCAGGCGTCGAATGTGTGGGGCGATACTCCACATCGTGCACGGTCGTGGTTGCAAGGCGTCCGTGCTGCAAGAGTTCCGCGACGTGGTCGGGCAACGGGGCACCTGCCAACGTCGTGAGGGTTGTGGCGATGGGCCAGGTGCGCGGCAACACCGGAACCATGGCGCGTCGACCGCGCCGCAATGCTTCCATCACCGTCGTCGGTTGATCGGCGACCACATTCACCACACCGTGAAGTCCGTGCAGTGCAGCGTGGGCGACTGCGCGTGCCGCATCATCGTCGGCCACCACTTGAAATCGTGCCCGCGAGAACGGGTCGATTGGCACCACCGGCAGCCGCAAGAGACGACCGAGTGGGCTCGGCACGTGGGCACCGATCACCGGAGCAAGACGCAGCGTGGTAACGGTTGCAGTCGCGGGTGCAGTCTCATGCAACATTGCCTCAAGTTCGCTCAGCATGTGGCCGTAGGTCGATGACGGGGCGACTGGTGAGTGCTCGTCGGGGGTGACAGTTGGGCGCGCACCATACACCTCGATACCCGAACGAATCACGAGGCGGCTCAAGTCGCGCAGATGTGCGAGCGCCTCGCACACGGCACTTGCGTAGTTGCCCGTGGCGATTCGGGCCTCGGCGGTGCCGACTCGTGCATGCGGCTCCCATACACCCATGTGCACTACGACGTCAGGGCGGTGGGCGACGATGCGGCGCACGAGTTCGGCGCGAGCCGCTTGTTCGACACGAATGAATTCGGTACGTCGCAGCCGGCGGCGGGGTGGGTGCACGTCGATGCCGACGATGTCAGTGAATTCAGGATGTTGTTCCATGAACGCCGTGGCCAATGAACCCAATTCACTGCCGACTCCGAGCACCAGTAGGCGCCGCTCACTCACAACGGCAACACTACTGAGCCTGCAGATTGTTGTTCTTACGTTCTGTGTAGTCGATGTTCAGCGAGCGAACTCATGTGCACGAAAGATCAAGGCGCGCGATGCTGGCTCGAGACGACGATTCGTTAGCCGCTCGATCAATGACACCGCCTCGGTTGACTCTTCAACCACACCCAGCCAGCGCAGATAGGCACCCATGACGCTGACGATCTGGTCACCGACGTCTTCGGCGTGCACCACGATGCGTTGACCACCAGAAAGTAGTGAGTTGAGTTCTGAAAAGAAGGTCGCGCACCAGCCGTCAAGATCGGTGCTGGTCAAGAGGGGATAGTGCCGATACGGCATGCCCAATTCTTCGTAGCTGTGCAAGTTGTGTGGTGCGCTGCAGATGCTGACAATGCAGTGGAAATCGTTCTCGCGCAGCCAGATGACTTCTTCTTGGCGCCGAACCTTGCGGTGGTTCGTGCCATAGCCACCGGGGCGCTCGCAAATGGCCAACTGGTCTTTGATGATCCAGATCAGGTCACGTGGCTGAATGCCGAGCGCCCATTTGCCGCGCAGTTTCTGAGACATCGGTGAGCGATGTTACACCACGTCGTTCTCATGAATCTCAAGTCGTTGTCGGCTGCGCCGAACTTGCCGACCATTGCCAATCTCACAGCCTGCGGTGTCGCCGCGCGCGACACTTAACACTCGATCCACCGTTGCCGAGTCGGGCGGCAGTGGGTGTGTGAGCCAACGACGAATCGCACGTCGTGCCAGAGCGATTGGAGCCGCGGCAAGCGCCTTGGCATCGTGCACGTCGATGTTTGCGGCAAGTTCGTTGAGCAGATCGTCGTCGTCACGCAGCAGTTCTGCTTGGCGCACGAGCACCTCGACCATGTCTCGGCGGGCGACATCGTTCAGTAGCGGCAGCACATCGTTGCGCACCCGCACCCGCTGAAATGCCTCGTCGTCATTCATTGGGTCGTGTAGGGGCTCGACGCCAAGTTCGGCACACAAAGCGCGAGTCTCGCTTCGCCGCAGACCCAAGAGCGGCCGTTGGTCGTGGCGCATCGCGGCGAGACCGGCGGTGCCCGAACCCCGCAACAAGTTGATGAGCACCGTCTCGGCTTGGTCGTCGGCGGTGTGCCCTGTCAGCACGTCGGGCGGCAATACGGCATACCGCGCTGCCCGTGCTCGCGCCTCGAGGTTCGCCCCTGGCTCGACGACCACGGTGCATGATCGGGCTTCAACACCCAATGCCGCTGCAATGTCGCGGACGCGCGCAAACTCATGCTGCGAGCCGTCACGCAGCGAGTGGTCAACGTGCCAGGCCGTCGTGGTAGCACCGCTCAGGCGGGCGAGCAAGAGCAGGGCAAGTGAATCAGCACCGCCCGACACTGCACAGTGCAGGTGCTGGTTGCCGGGGAATCGCGCGCGAGTCAAAAGGTTTTGCGCTAAAGCTGATGACGTCAGCGCCGTGAGCAGAGCGCTCATCGCGCGGCGACCCTTACTGCTGTTGCTGCTGTGCGCGTCGTTGCGCTCGCGACGGGTGCTTTTGTGCTTCGACTTTGCCGAGGTATCCGACTGCGACACCAATCACGGCACCGACGCCAGCGAGCAGCAATCCTGCTCCCAACCACCAGTGCCACGGAACTGCTGCCAACATCGCCGCAGAGTCTACTTCGGTAGCGTGACCTCATGCGCAAGATCTCGATAGCAACGGTTGTCGTTGGTGCACTCTTCCTCGCTGGCTGTGGTGAGACCGTGAACATCGGCGAAAACGGAGTCGCACAGGGCATCACCGTGCAAGCGACCGGCACTGCTGACGTGGTACCCGATGCCGTGCGCCTTTCACTCTCGGTCAGCGTCATGGCTGACACCAGTGAAACTGCTTTGTCGCGAGTGGCAACGAGTGCTGATGCCGTTCGTGCAGCATTGCAGAGGGCCAGCATCGATGACGCTGATATCGCCACTCAAACGCTCGCTGTCAACCCCGAGTACTCCTACACCGATGCCGAGGGTCAGAAACTGATCGGCTATCGCGCCACGCAAGTCTTTGACGTACTGGTACGTGACGCAGAAAATGCTGGTGCCGTTGTTGATGCGGTCGTGCGAGCGGGCGGTGATGCCGTGGCGATCAACTCAACGACTCCCGTGGTTGATGATGCAACCGATGGTGCAACGGCAGCACGTCAAGATGC
>RGSV01000081.1 GCA_010025655.1 Acidimicrobiia bacterium | reverse complement strand
GTTGCCGTTGCCGAGCGCCCTTCGCGCACGACCCACACCGTCGCAGTAATGCCGTTGTCGGCTACTGCAGTCACCACATCGTGAGTGTCGATCTCGTACTCCTCGAGTAGAACGTCGAGTTCAAGGCCCTTGGCGGCAGCAAGCGCCAGCGCATCGGCGGCCGTCTGCAATCGCCCGACGGTGATTGCTTCGCGTGCAGCAACGCCAAATGACTGTACGACTAGCAGCGTCAGCGACACGACGGCAAGAGCGAGCATGCTCGCCGACCCGCGATCGTGGGTGGTAGCGCGACGAATCAGGAATCGTCGCCGGCGATGATTGGTGCCACCGACGCAACAACCTGACCTGACTCGAGACTCATTACCCGCACGCCCGTGGCGGCGCGACCCTGACTCGAGATCTCGCGCACCGGAATGCGAATCGTGGTACCACCCGACGACACGACGACGATCTCGTCTTCCAACCCGACCATGAAGGCGGCAACGACGCGCCCCTTCTTGCCTGTCAGTTTGATGCCAATCATGCCCATGCCGCCGCGACCCTTGCGAGCGAAGTGGTTGATCTGCGTGCGCTTTCCGTAACCCGACTCGGTGACGAGCAGGATCGATGCTTCGTCGCGCGCGACATCGACCGACACCACTTCATCGGCACCGCGCATCTTCATGCCGCGCACACCAGCCGCCGACCGACCCATCGGTCGAACGAGTTTTTCGGAGAACCGAATCGTCTGGCCGCCACGGGTCACCATGAACACATCGTCAGTGCCGTTGGTTTCAATGACACGCACGAGTTCGTCTTTCGGGCGCAGCTTGAGGGCAATCAAGCCGTCACGCCGGCTCGAGTCATATTCATCGAACTTCGTCTTTTTCACCTGTCCAGACTTGGTCACGAAGAACAAATAGCGCTCACCGGGGAATTCGCGCGTGTCGATGATCGCCTGAATCGTCTCCCCCGACTGCAGCGGCAGCAAGTTGACGATCGGCATGCCCTTGGCGGTGCGTTCGCGCTCGGGCACCTCGAGGGCGCGCAGACGATAGACCCGCCCACGGTTGGAGAAGAACAACAGATAGGCGTGCGCTGTCGTAAAGATGACGTGACGCACGATGTCGTCACTCTTCAGTCGCGCACCGCTGACGCCGCGACCGCCACGACCCTGCGTGCGGAATGAATCGGCCGACACCGCCTTGATGTATTGCTCTTGGGTCATCACGATGACGAGTTCTTTGTCTTCGACGAGGTCTTCGACACCCATCTCACCGACGTCGGCGGCAATTTGGCAGACACGCGGTGTGGCGAAGGTTTCGCGCACCTTCGTAAGTTCGGTGGAAATCACGCCGCGCAACACCTTGTCGTCTTCAAGAATCGCCGTGAGTTCCTTGATCTTTGCGCGGATCTCTTTTTGCTCTGCTTCGAGGTCGATGCGCGACAACTTGGTCAACTGGCGCAACTGCATGTCGAGGATGTCTATGGCCTGACGTTCGCTGAAGCCGAACTTCTTCGACATCAACGCCTCTTTGGCGGCGTTCGCATCTTCGCTGGCGCGAATCACCTTGATGACTTCGTCGATGACATTGAGGGCCTTCAGGCGGCCTTCGAGGATGTGGTTGCGCTCCTTCGCCTTGTCGAGGCGGAACTGGCTGCGGCGCGTGATGACCTCGATCTGGTGGGCCACGTAGCCGGCAAGTGCATCCTTCAAAGTGAGCGTGCGCGGCACGCCGTCAACGAGCGCCACCATGTTGACCGGGAACTGACTCTGCAACTGGGTGTTCTTGAAGAGGTTGTTCATCACCACATTGGCATTCGCGTCGCGCTTCAGCGTGATGATCAGGTTCGTGGTGCCGCCCGCAGAGTTGTCGTTGACATCGGCGATGCCTTCAAGCCCGTCGTTGTCGACGAGTTCTTGAATGCGTGCGGCAATCGCCGAGCAACTTGCTTGGTACGGCAGTTCAGACACCACGATGCGCATTTGACCGCGTTGGCCTTCTTCGATCGCCACCTTGGCGCGCATCTTGATGCTGCCGCGGCCGGTCTTGTACGCCTCGGTGAGCCCGTCGCGGCCGAGAATGAGCCCACCCGTCGGAAAGTCGGGACCCTTCACGAACTTCATCAGATCTTTGACCGTCGCCTCGGGATTGTCAATCAAGTGCAGCGTCGCATCGATGATTTCGCCCAGGTTGTGTGGCGGAATCGACGTGGCCATGCCGACCGCGATGCCCTGCGAGCCGTTCACCAACAGATTCGGGAACCGCGCCGGCAGCACCGTGGGTTCTTCGGTCGTGCCGTCGTAGTTCGGCATCAAGTCGACGGTGTTTTCTTCGATGTCAGCGAGCAACTGCATGGCAAGTGGGTGCAGACGAGCCTCGGTGTAGCGGCTCGCTGCTGGGCCGAAGTCCGGTGAGCCGTAGTTGCCGTGGAAGTCGATCAGCGGGTGGCGCAGCGAAAACGGCTGGGCCATACGCACGAGAGCGTCATAGATCGCACCGTCGCCGTGCGGGTGATAACGCGCCATCGTGTCACCGGTGACACGCGCACACTTCACGTATGGGCGGTCAGGGCGGAAGCCCTGCTGATCCATGTCCCAGATGATGCGGCGGTGCACGGGCTTCAGCCCGTCGCGCACGTCGGGCAAGGCGCGCGACATGATCGTCGAGATCGCGTAATCGAGGAACGAACGCTCCATCTCGTCTTGCAGCTGAATCGGTTGCACCGAGTCGCCGCTTGAGAGCGGCAGTTGTGACGAACCGTTGCCGTCGCCACCCCCACCCTTCTTGCCGCCACCCGACTTTGCCGTTGACTTCGCGGGCGTCTTCGCCGGTGTCGTGGAGTCGGACTTCTTCTTTGCCATCGTGGTGCCCTTGCCTTAGAAGTCCAGGTTGCGCACGTCGCGCGCGTTAGTGGTGATGAATTCTTTGCGCATCTCGACGTCGTCACCCATCAACACACTCATGATGTTTTCTGCCTCAGCCGCCTCGTCGACGGTGATCTGCAAGAGCGTGCGGGTCGCGGCATCCATCGTGGTGCCTTTCAGCTCCTGCCAGTCCATCTCACCGAGACCCTTCAGGCGCTGGAACTCTTTCTTGTGGTTGGCGTGCTCTTTCAAGAATGCGTTTTTGGCAGCATCATCTTTCAGATACACCTTCTCTTTGCCCACCTCGGTGGAATACAGCGGCGGTTGTGCGATGTAGATGAAGCCACTCTCGACCATCGGGCGCATCTGGCGGTAGAAGAACGTGAGCAACAGCGTGCGAATGTGGCTGCCGTCGACATCGGCGTCGGCCAAGATGATGACTTTGTGGTATCGCGCTTTTTCGACATTGAACTCGTCATTGCCGACACCACCGCCAATCGCAGTGATGAGGGCTTGGATCTCGTTGTTCTTCAGCATCTTGTCGAGGCGCGCACGCTCGACGTTCAAGATCTTGCCGCGAATCGGGAGAATTGCCTGCGTGCGTGGGTCGCGTGCGTCGACGGCTGTGCCACCGGCTGAATCGCCCTCGACAATGAAGAGTTCGCTTTCGCCGGGGTCACCGCTCGTGCAGTCCTTCAACTTGTCAGGCATACCCGCACCCGAGAGCGCGGTCTTGCGACGAATTGCGTTGCGTGCATTCTTGGCGGCAATGCGCGCCTGCGCAGCCGCGACCGCCTTCTTCACCACACGGTTGGCTTCGGTCGGATTTTCTTGCAACCACTCTTCCAACTTGGTGTTGGTTTCTTTCTGCACGAACGAGCGCATCGACACGTTGCCCAACTTGGCCTTGGTCTGGCCTTCGAACTGCGGCTCGCGCAGCTTGACCGACACCACCGCGGTCAAGCCCTCACGAATGTCTTCGCCGAGCAGGTTTTCATCCTTCTCTTTGAGGCCGCCAGATGATCGCGCATACTTGTTGAGCACCGAGGTGAGTGCGGTCTTGAACCCCTCCACGTGCATGCCGCCTTCGACCGTGGAAATGCCGTTGGCATAGCCATAAATGCCCTCGTAGTAGCCAGTGTTCCACTGCAGGGCGATATCCAACGTTTGGTCGTCTTCACTTGCTTCGTAGTGCGCCACCTTGGTGAACAGTGCCTCGCGCGATTGGTTGAGGTGCTTCACGAAATCGACGATGCCGCCCTTGTATTGGAACGTCACTTTTTGTTTCTTGTCACCACGATCATCAACGAAGACAACCTCAAGGTTCTTGTTCAAGAATGCGATCGTCTGCAGTCGTTCAGTCACGGTTCGCGCAACGAACTCGGTGCCTTCGGCCTTAAAAATCTCGGGGTCGGGCCAGAAACGAATCGACGTGCCGCGTTGCGTCTTCTCTGGTGACGCTCCGACCTTCTGCAGTTTGCCTTTCGGTTTTCCGCCTTCGACGAACTCTTGGCGGAAATGCGTGCCTTCGCGGTGCACTTCGGCAACGACGCGCAACGACAATGCGTTGACGACGCTCACACCGACGCCGTGCAGACCACCCGACACCTTGTAGCCGTCGCCGCCAAACTTGCCGCCGGCGTGCAAGACGGTGAGCACGACTTCGAGCGCGCTCTTGCCCTTATGTGGGCCCGAGGGGTACGGGTCGACGGGGATGCCACGGCCGTTGTCGACCACTTCGCACGACCCGTCGGGGTGCAGGGTGACGATGATCTTGTTGCAGAACCCGGCCATCGCCTCGTCGACTGAGTTGTCGACAACTTCCCAGATGAGATGGTGGAGGCCCGCCAAGCCTGTCGAACCGATGTACATGCCCGGGCGACGGCGCACGGGGTCAAGACCCTCAAGCACCTGGATGTCTTTGGCGCCGTACGACGCCGAACCTTTGCGAGTGGTGCCTTTGGTGGCGTCAACGGACATACTGAACCTTTTGATTCTACCTTTTTTGCGGTTGCCACAGTGGCAATCGAAGTACGAAAACGCTCGGATTTACCGACGTTTTACGCGTACTTCGAGTGCTGTGACTGGTGTCGTGGTGAACGACGAAATCTTGGCGCACAACGATGCTTCCAGGAAGCGCAGTTCGGTCGCCCAACTCGGGTCATCAACCTCGACGACGAGCGTTGCATGATCAAGTCGCACCGGTTGCACGTGCGCGGCCACTGAGTCGCCCACCAGTTCACGCCAAGCGCCAAAAACCCCCGTCACGCTGTCGGCATCGTCAGAACCGAGCGACTGCAAGAGCCGCGTGAGCTGGCCCTGCAGGGTGGTGTGTGGAGGCAGGTCGTTGGTGTCGCTGCGACGATCGTCTGGGGTGTCGTCTGGCGTATTGGGGTGGTTCATCATCCCTCTGGTGTGACGTCGGTGATGGTTCCGGCAAATACTCGTAGCACGCGGGTGATACGTGGCGAATCGGGCAGCGCCTCGGGGCTGGTAACAAGCACCTGTCTCGTCGGCAAATGGACGAGCAGCTGTTCAAACACGGCCGCCTTGCGCCGTGGGTCGAGCCCGGCCAACACGTCGTCAAGCACCAACACGGGAGGCGAACCCCAACGATCACTCACGGCATGGTGGATACCCATGCGCAACGCCAAACCGAGTGAGTGTTGTTCGCCGTGCGACCCTTGGGTGCGCGCGGCCAGTGCATCAATCGACACGACGAGATCGTCGCGGTGCGGCCCAACTGTGCTGGTGCCGCGCCGCAAGTCGGCTGCGCGTGCTACGAGTAATTGCCGGAACCATCACCGATGTCACACCAGAGGGATGATGAACCACCCCAATACGCCAGACGACACCCCAGACGATCGTCGCAGCGACACCAACGACCTGCCTCC
>RGSV01000009.1 GCA_010025655.1 Acidimicrobiia bacterium | reverse complement strand
TTATGACGCAGGCGACATCGAGCTCGATATCTACAAGGGTCGCTATTGCGTGGCGTGTGAGGCGTATTACACCGACGAAGAACTAGAAGGCGACAAGTGTCCGATTCACAAGACTCCTGCCAACTATGTCGAAGAAGAGAACTACTTCTTCCGCCTCTCACGATTCGAACAACGACTTCTCGACTGGTACGACAAGCACCCTGACGCCATCGTGCCCGACTTTCGGCGCAACGAAGTGCTCGGGTTCATCAAGGGCGGCCTCAACGACTTTTCGGTCAGCCGTAAGTCACTGAAGTGGGGCATTCCCCTGCCGTGGAACGCAGATCACGTTGCCTACGTATGGTTCGATGCGCTCGCCAACTACATCACCGCCCATGGCTACGGCAGTGACGCCGAGCGGTTCGCTTCACGCTGGCCAGTCGACTGGCACTTCATCGGCAAAGACATCATTCGCTTTCACTGCGTGTATTGGCCGGCGATGTTGATGTCGGCAGGTCTTGAGCCGCCGAAGGGCTGGGCGGTAGGCGGGTTCCTGCTCGTCGGCGGCGAGAAGATGTCAAAGACGACCGGCAACGTCGTGAGCCCGCTCGACCTGATTGATGAGTTCGGTGTCGATGGTTTTCGCTACTACGTGCTTGCCGACACTGCGTATGGCAACGACGGTGACTTCACGTATGAGGGTCTCACAGCGCGCTACAACTCTGACCTTGCCAACAATCTCGGCAATCTCGCCGCGCGCGTGGCGACCGTCGTCGAGAAGAAATGTGGCGGCATTGGTCCCACACCGCGCAGTGATTCGCCACTGGCAGAAGTCGCCGCGGCAGCGGTGCGCGACGCTGACGCAGCCTGGCGCGCAGTGCAACCAAGCAAGGCACTCGACGCGGCGTGGAACTTGATTCGTGCAACCAACGCGCACCTTGAGCAAAACGAACCGTGGAAGATGGCGGCGGGCGCCGCGGTCGATGCCGTGATGGGCGACGCACTCGAAGCACTGCGCATCGTGGTGCTGCTCGCCAACCCTGCGCTGCCATCGACGACCCAAGAAATCTGGCGGCGAATCGGCTTGCCCGGTCGTATCGAAGATCGTCGACTGCCCAGTGACGCTGCGTGGGGCGGATACCCGGGTGGTCTCACCGTCGAGAAGGGTGAGCCGCTCTTCCCCCGCAAGAAGTCGTGAGCAGCGACACATGAGCAGGGTCGAAGCGTGAGCGGCAGCGCCCCGACCTGGGTTGACACGCATTGTCACGTGTATGACGAGCGCACGCCAGGTGGTGCTGACGGCTCGATCGCCAATGCGTTGGCCCACGACGTCACCAAGGTGATCGTCATCGGCACCGATGCCGACACCACACGACTGGCGCTCGACATCGCCGCCCGGCACCACAATGTGTGGGCGACCGTCGGCTTGCACCCGCACGATGCCAAACTCGGCTTCGACACCATCGCGCCATACGTCAGTGGAGCATCGCCCGACGATCTGCGCTCGAAGCGAATCGTCGCCATCGGCGAATGTGGTCTCGACTTCTACTACGACCACTCAGACCGTGATGTTCAGCGCGCGGTGTTTGCCCAACAAATTGCTCTCGCCAAACAGCTCGATCTCACACTTGTGATTCACACTCGCAATGCGTGGCCCGACACGTTTGACGTGCTTGATGCCGAGGGCATGCCTGAGCGAACGGTTTTTCATTGTTTCACCGGCGACGTCGCTGAAGCACGTGAAGCCGTGCGACGCGGTGCGTGGTTGTCGTTTTCGGGCATCGTCACCTTTAACAAGGCCGATGACATTCGTCGTGCCGCACAGTTCTGCCCCGCCGAAAAGTTGCTCACCGAAACCGATGCACCGTGGCTGGCACCCGTACCGCACCGCGGCAAAGAGAACGAGCCCGCCCACGTGCACCACATCGGCGAGTGTCTCGCCCAGGTACGCGGCGAACATCTTGCCGACATCGCCCGAGTCACCGTGGAGAATGCGCACGCCGCCTTCCCCGGTATCGCTCGGTAGCGTCAGTATCCCCCGCATTCCAGCTCAATTACCAACCGCTTCGTGAATGGAGTCGTGCGAGTGTTTCTCAACGTCACTGACCGACGCCGCATCACGCTGGTGGGATTGCTGACGCTCGTCAGCGTGCCGGCGGTCTTGTTCTTTACGCGCGGAGCACCACAGGCCGAAGTTGCCACCGTTGCCGCAGCTGGCGTCGAGGTGCGAGGCAGCGCGAGCGAGACGAGCGAACCGCCCGCACCAGTGTTTCTTGAGGGTCCGGCCGGCGTCGCACCCACCGGCACCGCAGTGATCTCGTATCCGAGCAACCAAGGCAGTCGTCTCGAAGGCAAGGGAACCTTCAGCAGCTTCAACGGCGCACCACCGACCGTGTGCAATGCGCCGGGTGCGCCCTATGGTGTGACGCTCGTGGTGAAGAACCTCGACAACGGCCGCTCGATTGCGTGTTCAAATGTGATGATGCCCTCGACGCCCGCCAATGTCGTAATTGTCTTGCACACGCGGCTCTTCGTCGAGCTCTCAGACCTCGTCAACGCGCCGATTCCTGTCGCGCTCACCTGGTGACCCTCACTCGGTCGCAGACCTCGGAGCTGCTCACCCGTCACGGGTTGGCGCCACGGCGCTCGTTCGGGCAGAACTTTGTCGTCGAACCTGAGACCGTGCGACGTATCGCCACGCTCGCGCGCGTCAGCCAGGGCGACCACGTGTTGGAGATCGGTGCAGGTCTCGGTGCTCTCACATTGGCACTTTCTGACACTGGCGCACAGGTCACGGCACTCGAGATTGACTCTGGTCTTGTCGCTGCACTGCACGAGACGCTTGCGGGTCGCGCCAATGTGCGACTCGTGCATGACGATGCGATGCGTGTCGAGTGGTCACAGCTGCTCGCTGCCGCCGATTCGTGGACGGTCGTCGCAAACCTGCCCTACAACGTCGCAACACCACTCGTCGCCGACCTGCTCGACTTCGTTCCGCAAGTGCGACGACTGCTGGTAATGGTGCAGAAGGAAGTTGCGCAGCGCTTCGTGGCTGCGCCGCGCACCGAGGCGTTCGGTGCGCTCAGCGTGAAGGTGTCATATTGGGCAACCGCCCGCATCGTTGGCGAAGTGTCGTCGGCAGTGTTCTTGCCGCGACCGCGCGTTGCGTCGAGCTTGGTCGAGATTGAACGGCGTGCACAGCCCGCAGTCACCTCTGATCGTGACGTACTCTTCGGTCTCGTGCGTCAAGGTTTTGCCACGCGCCGAAAGATGTTGCGCAGAGCGCTTGATGGCGCAGTGATGGCTGACGACTTCGCCCGTGCTGGCGTGAACCCTGAAGCGCGGGCCGAAGAGTTGAGCCTGACCGAGTGGGCGCGGCTCGCTGACGCCGTGGCGTCGCGAACAGGCGGCACAACATGACAACAGGTGGCCGCGTGGTGCTCGCCGCACACGCCAAACTCACGTTGCGGCTGCGCGTCGTCGGCGTACGTGCCGATGGCTATCACCTCATCGATGCCGACATGGCCACGCTCGCCCTGCACGACACGGTCACCATCGACCCGGCGGGCCATGGCGTGCAGATTGAAGGTCCGTTCGCCGATGGAGTGCCCGCCAGCGACGACAACTTGGTGGCCCGCGCACTGCGACTGGTCGGGCGTTCGGCTGGTGTGGCAATTGACAAGCAGATTCCGAGTGGCGGAGGTCTCGGTGGTGGCTCAGCGAGGCCGCCGGCGTGTCACCAACCTTGGCGGGCAGTGGGGCGACGTGGTTCGTGCTCGGCAACCACGACATCGCTGCTGCGTTGCCCGACGCGACGGTGATTGCGACGACGAACGGCTGAACGGCTGGTCGCGAAGAATCCGCGTGCGACGATGCGCCACACGAGATACGTCGCATGAAGCGGCCCGAAGCCGCGGTGCGTTACTTGCTGTTGCGCTGGTGGCGAGTGCGACGAAGCATCTTCTTGTGCTTCTTCTTGCGCATTCGCTTGCGGCGACGCTTGACGAGTGATCCCATGCGAGCCACGACGCTACCCTGAATCGTGGTGCGAGATGCACCACCGACACTCCGGGGTCGTTCAACGGCAGGACAGCGGGTTTTGGTCCCGCATATAGGGGTTCGAATCCTCTCCCCGGAACGATGAACGCAACCACGGCGAATTCGCACGCCGCAGTTGCCAATGCCGACGCTCGGCCGCACCCATGAAAGACACTCGACGGTGCCCATGAAGACCGTTGCCATCGTGCTTGCCGCGGGTCAAGGCACGCGGATGCGTTCCGAAACACCCAAGCCGTTGCACTCGATTTGCGGTCGTCCGATGGTGTTGCATGCCGTGCACGCGCTCGAGCTGATTGGAGTCTCACGCACGATGCTGGTGATCGGTCACGGAGCCCAGCGCGTGTCAGATGAAGTGCGGCTCAATGCCCCCGAGTGGGCGCTCGTCGAATTTGCCGAGCAGGCCAAACAGCGCGGTACGGGTGACGCCGCAATGGTCGGCCTGCGAGCCCACGACGAGCTCGACGGGGTGACGCACGCTGATCTTGATGATGAGTCGACCGTGGTGGTGATGCCTGGTGATACTCCGCTTCTACGACCCGAGACCATCAAACTGCTGGTTGACGAGCACGAGCGCTCAGGCAATGCCGCGACACTGCTCACCGCGGTGCTTGACGAACCATACGGCTATGGCCGAGTGTTGCGGGCCAAAGACAATCGGGTACTACGCGTGGTCGAAGAGCGCGATGCCTCAGCCGCCGAACGCTCAATTGGCGAAGTGAACACGAGTATCTATGCGTTCAAGCGCGGCCTCTTTGGCCCAGCACTACGGCGAATTCAGAACAACAACGCCCAGGGCGAGTTCTATCTGACCGACGTAGTGGAAGTGTTGGCAGCGATGGGACACCGTGTTGGCACGGTGCAAGCCGACCCAGTCGAAGTCAACGGTGTGAACGACCGCTGGCAACTCGCGTTAGCTGAACGCGAATTGCGAGCGCGCACCAACCGCGCCTGGCTCTTGGCTGGAGTAACGATGCTCGACCCGCGCCAGACGTTCATCGACGTGACGGTGCGCATCGGTCGAGACGTCACTCTCTACCCCGGTGTCATCCTGCAGGGTCATACGGTGGTCGGTGACCACTGCACCATCGGGCCGTCGGCACGACTCAACAACACCGATGTCGGCGCACACAGTCGCGTTGAGCAGACGACGGCGGTCGACTCGGTGATTGGCGAGCGCTGCGAAGTCGGACCCTACGCACATTTGCCCGAGGGAACCAAGGTCGAATCGGGCACCAAGACCGGTGCGTTCTATGATGGCTCGCAATGAACAAGTCGATCGACAAAGTCACCACCAAAAGGATGGTGCTCTACAGCGGTCGCGCTCATCCCGAACTCGCACGTGAGGTCGCAAGTCACCTGAACATCACACTTGGCGAGGCCGACGTCGTTGAGTTCGCCAATGGCGAGATTCGACCGCGCTTTGGTGAAAGCATTCGCGGCGGCGACGTGTTCATCATGCAGTCGCACTACGGCCACAACGGCTACAGCATCAACGACGCAATCATGGAACAGCTGATCATGATCGACGCGGCGTATCGCGCATCAGCCAAGCGCGTCACCGCCGTATGCCCCTTCTACGGCTACGCACGCCAAGATCGCAAGGCGGCGGGCCGCGAGCCGATCACCGCTCGAGTGGTGGCCGACATGTTCAAGTCGGCGGGTTCGAAGCGAATGGTGTCAGTCGACTTGCACAGCGGGCAAATTCAGGGATTCTTTGACGGCCCAGTCGACCACCTCACCGCCATGCCCGTGCTCGAGAAGTATCTGCGCGACAACGCGCGCGAAGGTGTCGTAATCGTCTCGCCAGATACCGGCCGCGTGAAGGTCGCGGAACGTTTCGCGCAGCACCTGGCTGACATGGATGCCGACGTGGCCTTCGTCTATAAGCGCCGCGAAAAGAACACGGTGAATGTCGCGAGCGCGAAGGAAGTCATCGGCGACGTGCAAGGTCGCCTGTGCGTGCTGACCGACGACATGATTGATACTGCCGGCACGATCACCTCAGCGGCCGAGTTGCTCATCGCCCGCGGCGCCAAAGAAGTGTGGGCTATGGCCACCCACGGCGTGCTCTCTGACCCCGCCGTCGAGCGGCTGAAGAAGTCGCCAATCAGCCGAGTGGTGCTGACCAATACGATTCCCCTGCCGAAAGAAAAGCGCATCGACAAGATCGAAGTGCTGTCGGTGGCCAAGATCATCGCCGATGCACTGGCTGCCGTGTTCGAAGAAACGAGCGTCAGCGAACTGTTCGGTGGCGAGAACCTCGCCTGAGTCGGGCGCAAAAAGTCGCCCATAGACTGACGAAATGCCAACAGCACTGAAAACTCAGGTCGGCCGTGCGCTCGGAAGCGCCGCCGCCCGCCGCTTGCTCGCCCAAGACCAGATTCCTGGCGTTGTCTACGGCCACGGAATGACTCCGGTCGCCGTCACCGTCGATCGCAAAGATCTCCGCGTCGCACTGTCGGGACCCGCGGGTCTCAACACCGTGCTCGAGTTGCACGTCGGAAGCGACAAATATCCCGCAATCGTGAAAGAAGGATGCCGCAAGGTGTCACGGTGGTTGGCGACCCAGAATTTGTGGTCGTCACCGTCGTTACGACAAAGGTCGAAGAAGCTGCGCCCGTTGTCGCAGCGCCAGTCGAGGGCGAAGCGCCCGCCGAAGGTGCTGCACCCGCCGAAGGTGCCGCTCCTGCCGAAGGTGCGGCTCCTGCTGCTGCGGGCAAGGGCGAAGCCAAGCCTGCTGCGGGTGGCAAGCCCAGCAAGTAATCGTCAATGGGGCTCTTGCGTCGCGGTTCGCGACCAGAGCGCCGCGGCACGCCGTTTTCTGCGCTGGTCGTCGGCGTCGGAAACCCAGGAAGCGAATACGAGCGCACGCGACACAACGTCGGCTTTGAGGTCATCGATGCGCTTGCCGCGCTCTCGAAAACCACGTTGAAGGCCGGGCGCGACAAGTGCCTGCTGGCTGAAGTGCACGACGGTGCTCTCCACTATCTCTTGGTCAAACCGATGACCTTCGTGAATAACACAGGTCAAGCAGTTGGTCCACTCGCGCGACGCTTTGGCATCAGCGAGGTTGAGCGAGTGATCGTCGTGCACGACGAACTCGACCTGCCACCGGGCAGTGTGCGCGTGAAAGTGGGTGGTGGCCTAGCGGGCCACAACGGTCTGCGCTCGATCACCCAGCACCTCAAGTCGCAAGACTTCGTGCGGGTGCGCATCGGTGTGGGCAAACCCGCCAGCAAAGAACGCGGTGCCGATCACGTGCTTGGTCGAGTACCGGTGAGCGAACGTCAGCTGCTTGACGACGCGGTGCAACGCGCCACCGATGCCGTGCTGCTCGTGGTGCGGCACGGTGCTGACACCGCAATGCAACAAGTCAACGGCGTCTAGAACGTCGCCGATGACCACCGAAGAATCGCTGCAGCCCGCGCGCGAGGTGTCGCTCGCAGCACTCGCGAGTGACGTGGCCGCCTACGGGCGCGCAGTCGGTATCGGCGCGAAGCCAGGCAGCGTCGTGGCGTGGGCCGACAATGTGCGGCCAGTGATGCTGGCAGCTCTTGCGCGCACTCGACCGCGCGACACGATCGTGGTGATTGCCGCCACCGACACACAGTCACGGGCCCTGGCCGACGACCTAACGGCATTCGTCGACGGTGAGGTGCTGCACTTCCCCGCGTGGGAAACGCTGCCGTTTGAACGCGTCAGCCCTGGCGTCGAAACGATGGGAGAACGCATGCGTGTGGCGGCCCGCTTGCGCGATGCCGTTGCTCCGCGATTCATCGTGACGTCGATTCGCGCAGTATTGCAACGGCTCAGCCCGGCAGCCCGCACCTTCACCCCGTTCGTCGTACGACGAGGCGAGATGCTTGACGTGCAGCACCTGACCAACACACTCAGCGAGTGGGGCTACTTGCGCGAACATCTCGTCGAACACCGAGGTGAGTTCGCCAATCGCGGCGGCATCTTCGACGTGTTTGATTCGACTGCCGACATGCCAGTGCGCATCGAGTTGTGGGGCGACGACGTTGAACGCATCTCGGCGTTTGCGGTCAACGACCAGCGCAGCATTCGTGACCTCGCTGAGGTCACGTTGTACCCGGCGCGTGAATTGTTGATCGACGACCAGATTGTGCAACGTGCAACGGCCCTAGCGAGCAGCGAGCCGTGGGGGCGCGAGCAATGGGAGCGCGTGGTGACGCGCAGCGGCTTTGACGGCATGGAGAACTGGCTCGCGTGGCTCGTCGACGAAGAGACGACTTTGCTCGACCTGTTGCCCGAGGCGTTGGCCGACCGGGCTGCAGTGGTATTGCTCGACCCTGCGTATACGCGCTCGCGTGCACAGGAACTCGCGAACGAAGAGTCGGCAGTGGCTGAGGCGTTGGCGTCGACCTGGTCGTTTAACTCCCATACGTCACTTCCCCGACTGCATGTCAATGTCGACGAACTTTTGGCGCGACCCGACCTCCCCCTCGCGCTCTCGGTGTCGGCACCACTGTTTGGTGATTCAAGCGACGCACCACTCGTTGTTGAGTCGACACGATGGGGTTCACCCACGTCGAGCCCCGCGCAGCTCGCCGAGCGACTACGTGACCTGTTCGGGCTCGGCTATCGCATCGTGCTGTGTCACGACAACATCGAGTCGGCACGTCGCACGATGCGCGATCTCGCCAGTGAAGGGGCGGCGGTGCGATTGGTTGAAGAAACGTCAGCGATGAGCCTCTTGCCCAATGGAGACGACCCTGCCATCGTCATCGCCGTGCGCCAGATGCACGAGGGATTCGTTCTGCCCTTCGCCAAACTTGCGCTTGCCACCGAAGCCGAGTTGACCGGTCGACGCTCGACACGGCGACGACGTACTCGTCGACGACAAGGTTCGCTCATGTTCGAAGACTTGAAGGCCGGCGACCACGTGGTGCACGATGTGCACGGCATCGGCATGTTCGAGGGAATGGCCCGTCGCATGCTCGATGGCGTCGAACGAGACTTCCTACAGATTCGGTACGCCGACGGCGTGCTCTTGGTGCTGAGCGATCAGATCGATTTCGTACGCCAGTACGTCGGCGGTGATGCGCCGTCACTCAATCGCATGGGTGGGGCCGACTTCACACGCACCAAACAGCGCGTGCGCAACGAACTGCGCATCATCGCCCAAGAACTGGTGTTGCTCTACCAACGGCGTCTGCACACCCAGGGTCATGCCTTCTCTCCCGATACTCCATGGCAAGCAGAAATGGAAGCCGCGTTTCCGTATATCGAGACGCCCGACCAACTGGAGGCGATCGAAGCCGTGAAGCGAGACATGGAGAGCCCGCATCTCATGGATCGTCTCGTCTGCGGCGACGTCGGCTTCGGCAAGACCGAGGTGGCGCTGCGTGCCGTGTTCAAGTGCGTGCAAGACGGTAAGCAGGCCGCCGTTTTGGTGCCGACCACTCTGCTGGCATCACAGCACATGGCCACGTTCTCTGAACGACTGAAGCCGTTTCCGATCCGGGTTGAGTTGTTGTCGCGATTCGTGCCCGACTCACAGGCGCGTCGAGTGGTGCGCGCACTCGCCACCGGTGACGTCGATGTCGTCATCGGAACGCACAGTCTGTTGCGCGACACAATTCGCTACAAGAACCTCGGGTTGCTGGTAGTCGACGAAGAACAGCGCTTCGGCGTGCAACACAAAGAATCGATCAAGATGCGCTACGGCAACGTAGACGTGCTCACGCTGTCGGCGACACCGATACCACGCACGCTTGAGATGAGTCTCGTCGGCATTCGCGACATGTCGCTTCTGAATACTCCGCCTGCTGATCGCCAACCGATTCGCACGCACGTGACCACCTATGACGACCGCGTCGCAGCCGAAGCCATTCGCCGCGAGTTGCTGCGCGACGGCCAGGTGTTCTGGGTGCACAATCGGGTCGAGACCATCGAGGAGCGGGCTGAACAACTGCGACGGCTGGTGCCCGAGGCTCGCATCACGTATGCGCACGGGCAGATGGATGAGCTCGTGCTCGAACAGACCGTGATCGATTTCTGGGAAGGTCGGTTCGATGTGCTGGTGTGCACGACGATCATTGAAAGCGGTATCGACATGCCGGCAGTGAACACGCTCGTCGTTGAAGACGCCCAGCGACTCGGCCTTGGTCAACTACACCAGCTGCGCGGCCGCGTCGGGCGAGCCGGACAACAGGCGTATGCATTCCTCTTCTACCCGCGCGGTGTCGCGTTGAGCGAGATTGCCTACGAACGTCTGAAAACCATCGGCGAGACCACCGACCTTGGTAGCGGCTACAAGATTGCGCGTCGTGACCTCGAACTGCGCGGTGCGGGCAGCCTGCTCGGCGAACAACAGAGCGGTCGCATCATGGCAGTTGGCTACGACTTGTATTGCCAGATGGTCAATGAAGCGGTAGTCGAGATGCGCGGCGAGATACCTGACTCGCCACTCGACCTGAAGATCGAGATGAAGGCCGACGCCTATCTTCCACATGACTACGTCGACTCTGAAGAACTTCGCCTCGACGCCTATCGCAAACTCGCCCTCGTCGTAGACGATGACTCGCTCGACGATTTGCGACGCGAGTGGATTGATAGGTACGGCGCGCTGCCACCACCGGCTGAAGCGCTGTTGCGTATCGGGCTGTTACGAACGCTGTGCCACCGACTCGGTCTACGACGCGTGACCGTACAAGATGGGTCGGTTCGGTTGTCTCCCCTGCGGCTGTCGCCCCGCGATGTCGAGCAAGCTCGGGCGTGGTCGACTCGCACGTCATATGACGACGACGCCAAGACGTTACGCCTCGAGGTGCCGCGCCACGAAGCCAGCGTCGACTACCTACTGCGTCTGCTGCCCGAGTTCTTGTATGCGCTACCCGACTTTGTGCACACGCTGCCCAGCGTCACGCGTGCGTCGCCAACGAATCATTTCGAGAACTAGGGTAAAGCGGTGCTTCGTCGCGCATCGTTCAGTCTTCGTCGTGCGTCGGTTGTTCTCTTCGGTGGAGTATTGCTCGCCTCATGTGGTGCCACCAACATCGCTGCGACCGTGAACGACGACAGCGTCTTGACGGCAGATCTCGAGCAAGTTGTTTCAGATTTTGCGACCGTCGGAGAAACCCAGATCGTTAACGGTGTTGCTGACGGTGAAACCGTTCGGGGTCTGCTCACCTCATTGATTCGCGCCAAAGTCATCGAACAGGTGCTCGCCGACAACGAGATCGAAGTCACCAAAGCAGATCGCGACGAGGTGGCAGCACAGCTCGAAGCCAACGGCACCAGCGGTCTGCCCGACACGTTGCGCGATCTCATCATCGAACTCAATGCGACCAACGCCGCGCTTAGCCGAGTGGCACCGTTGAGCAGCACCGAGATTGCGGGCGTCTACGACAGTGACCCGAAGCGGCTCGGGTTGCTTTGTGTGCGACATCTGGTCGTCGAAACTGAAGCGACTGCCGTCAAGGCGCGTGGCGAACTCGGTGCAACCGCCGGTGACGATGAGTTTGCCAAGGTGGCTGGTGCGTATTCGTTCGAACCAAATGCGGCAGAGACGGGTGGCGCACTCACTGGCCAGAGCGGCACGTGCATCAGCACCAACGAATGGCAGGCAGGCTTCGACCCCGACTTCGTGGCGGGTGCTTTCGCTGCGCGCGTCGGCGTGCCGAGTCAACCCGTGAAGTCGTCATTCGGTTGGCACATCATCTACCTGCGGCCGTTTGATGCGGTTGCCGATGACTTGATTGCAACACTCGAATCTGCGCCCGGTGAATACCGATTGCTCGGCGCATTGAGTCAAGCGAAAGTCTCAGTGGCTTCGCGCTACGGCCGATGGGATGCTCTCGCTGGCGCCGTCGTCAAGCCCTGACGCGTCGATGACGCGGCCAACCATCACCGTCGTGGGCCTCGGCCCCGGACCAGAAGGCCTCGTAACGCACGAAACGACGCAGGCAATCGCGCGCAACACCCGACGCTTCGTGCGCACGACGCGGCACCCAAGTGCGGCTCTTGTTGGCGAAGCGCACTCATTTGATGAGGAATACGAACGCCACGACACCTTCGCCGCCGTGTATGAAGCCATCGCCCAAGAACTGATTGGCGCTGCACTCGAATCGGGTGACGTGTTGTATGCCGTGCCGGGCTCACCGAGCGTGCTCGAAGAGTCGGTGCGCCACCTGCGCAATGATCAGCGAGTTGAGGTGCGGGTGCTGAACGCCGTGAGTTTTCTCGACTTGGCATGGCAGCGATTAGAAATCGACCCCGTAAATGACGGCGTGCGATTGGTTGACGCACACCGATTCGCACAAGCGGCAGCAAACGAGCGTGGCCCGTTCTTGGTTGCACAATGCCATGCCGACTGGGTGTTGTCAGACGTGAAATTGAGCTACGACGACGCGAGTGGAGACGAGCCCGTTGTTGTGCTGCACCATCTGGGCCTCGACGACGAGCAGGTGGTGCACACCGTGTGGCAGAACCTCGACCGACTCGAACGTGAACATGGGCTAACGCCCGACCACCTCACATCGATCTACATTCCCCAACTGGCTGCACCGATTGCAGGAGAAATGGCGCGGCTGCATCAACTGGCACGCACACTGCGTGAGCAGTGCCCGTGGGATCGCGAACAGACGCACGCATCACTCGTGCGCTATCTGATCGAAGAAACCTACGAAGTGGTCGATGCGCTGAATGCCCTCGATATTGATGATCCCGCCACTGATGAAGCGCTGATTGAAGAACTCGGCGACCTGCTCTATCAGATTGAGTTTCATGCGACGATCGCCGAGCAGCAGGGTCGCTTCACGCTCGCCGACGTAGCGCGCACCACCCACGACAAACTCGTTCGCCGCCATCCACATGTGTTTGGTGCGACGAAGGCTGCCGATGCCGATGCCGTCGTGCAGACATGGGATGCCATCAAACAGGCCGAGCGTGCGCAGAAGAGTGCGGCGAACTCTGGTGCCGAGTCGAACTTCTTCGCCGGGGTGTCGCGAGCCGCACCATCGCTCTCGTTGGCGCAGAAACTGCAGAAGCGTGCTGCTGAGGTGGGCTTCGATTGGCCGAACGCCGAGGGAGCGCTCGCCAAGATCGATGAAGAGCTCACCGAAGTGCAGCGTGCCCGTGACACCGGTGACCCCGAGGTGGTGCGAATGGAACTCGGTGACCTGCTCTTTTCGGTGGTGAATGTGGCACGCAAGTTGGGTGTCGATGCAGAAACTGCGCTGCGTTCAGCCACCGACAAGTTCATCACCCGTTTCGAGCGAGTTCAACTGCTCGCTGTGCAACGTGGTATTGAGTTGTCGAAAAGCGACCTCGCACAACTCGATGCGCTGTGGGATGACGCCAAGCGCGAGCTCGAGGCGTAACGGCGCAACTAGCCTGAGCGGTCGCATGCGCATCGTTGAGGTCGTCGGCCGTGAAGTGCTCGACTCGCGCGGTAACCCCACCGTCGAAGTCGAAGTTCGTCTCGACGGCGGTGCTCGCGGCTCCGCAATCGTGCCCTCGGGAGCCTCGACGGGCGAACACGAAGCAGTCGAACTGCGCGACGGCGGCAAGCGCTATCTCGGCAAGGGTGTCTCACGTGCCGTTAGCCACGTCAACGGCGAGCTTCGCACCCTGCTGATCGGTCGTGACTCGGCTGACCAGCGCGGTGCCGACGAAGCCATGCTGGCCCTCGACGGCACGGCGAACAAGGGTCGCCTCGGCGCAAACGCCCTGCTTGGCGCGAGTCTCGCACTCGCCCACGCGCATGCGGCTGCGACGAACATTCCGTTGTACGCGTCAATCGGTGGAACAGATGCAACCGTGCTGCCAGTGCCGATGATGAACGTGCTGAACGGTGGTGCGCATGCCGACAACAACGTCGACTTGCAGGAATTTATGGTGATGCCCATCGGCGCGCCGACGTTCAGCGAAGGTCTGCGTTGGGGTGTCGAGACGTATCATGCGCTCAAGTCAGTGTTGCGTGAACGAAAACTCGCCACTGCAGTTGGCGATGAGGGTGGTTTCGCCCCCGACCTCGCCAGCAACGAAGAGGCAATCGTCGTATTGCTGCAAGCCATCGAGCGTGCAGGGTTTAGGGCAGGCACCGACATCGCCATTGCACTCGACCCGGCGATGAGCGAGTTGTACAAGAACGGCAGCTACCACCTCGCCGGTGAAGGCAAGACCATGACGGCGGCACAACTCTGCGACTGGTGGGCTTCGTTGGTGGCGAGGTATCCGATCGTGTCGATCGAAACGGGCGCAGCGCGGCAGACGCAGTGCAGCGCCGCCCCTTACGGGCGTTGCGGGTCGAACGTGTCGAGGTTGCCCTGCAGCACACCTGCATACTGCGACTCGCGCAGCGTCACGATGCTCGCCACCAGGGTGTAAGGCCATCGTGCGGGCAGCGTGATTGGGGCGTCGGGTGACGCCAGCATCGGAACGCGACGCTCGTTGGGTAACAGATAGCCGAGTTGCTCACGAATCGCCTGTCGCACACCGGCAGGGTCTCGCAGGGCGTCAACCTCGTCTTGCAAGACATCGTTGACTTCTTCGAATGCCGCATACCGATTGCTGCGCTCGGTCAGCAGATCACGCTGGGTGTTCCAGGTGCGGATTGGTGTGACGAAGAAATACGCCGTAATCACGATTGCGCCAACGATGCTGAGCGGCAAGACATAGCCACGCAGGCGTTGCATGGCGGCCAGGGCAAAACTCACCCCTCTATTGTGACGGCTGCGCGCCGGATTTCGGGGAACCTACCCCTGTGGGTTCAGCGCCGCTCGA
>RGSV01000080.1 GCA_010025655.1 Acidimicrobiia bacterium | reverse complement strand
CTACGCCCGCGGCCAGACCGGTCAGCAGTTGTTGTTGGGTGCGTACCAGCAGTTGGCTCGCCAAATCGGTTTGGGCAACGTGCGTTTGTTCAACCGCACCGAACTCGTCGATGTGGTGACGGTCGAAGGTCGTTGCGCCGGCATCGTCACGCGCGACCTCATGACCGGTGCGATCACGTCGCACGCGGCGCACGCAGTGGTGCTGGCCACCGGTGGATACGGCAACGTGTTCTTCCTTTCCACCAACGCCATGGCCTGCAACGTCACCGCAGCATGGCGTGCGCACCGTCGGGGAGCGTTGTTCGCCAACCCGTGTTACACGCAGATCCACCCCACGTGCATCCCGCAGAGCGACGAGACGCAGTCGAAGCTCACGCTCATGTCGGAGTCGTTGCGCAACGACGGTCGCGTGTGGGTCCCGAAGAACCCCGACGACAATCGTCCGGCCGCCCAGATTCCCGAGGAGGAGCGCGACTACATCCTCGAGCGTCTGTATCCGAGCTACGGCAACCTCGCCCCGCGCGACATCTCGTCGCGTGCCGCCAAGCGACTCGTTGACAAAGGTCAGGGCGTTGGGCCGTTGAAGAACGGTGTCTACCTCGACTTCTCGGCCGCGATCAATCGCCTTGGTCGAAACGTGGTGCAAGAGCGCTACGGCAACCTCTTTGAAATGTACGAGCGCATCGCAGGCGAGAACCCCTACGAAGTGCCGATGCGCATCTACCCGGCCACGCACTACACGATGGGTGGATTGTGGGTCGACTATGAACTGCAGACGAGCATTCCGGGTTTGTACGCAGCGGGCGAGGCAAACTTCTCTGACCACGGCGCCAACCGTCTCGGGGCCAGTGCGTTGATGCAGGGTCTCGCCGATGGCTACTTCGTGTTGCCCTACACCATCAGCAACGGCCTTGCGCCGCTTCTGAACAAGACGATTCCGGGCACCGACCACCCCGAGTTCAAGCGAGTCGAGGCCGAGACTCGCGATCGTTACCGCGCGTATCTCGGCGTGAAGGGCACTCGCTCGCCCGATTGGTTCCATCGCGAACTCGGCAAGATCATCTGGGACTACTGCGGTATGGAGCGCGACAGCAATGGCCTGGAGAAAGCGCTCAGCGAATTGCCCGCCTTGTATGACGAATTCAAGAAAGACCTGCGCGTTACTGGCACCGGAGAAGGCGTGAACCAAACTCTCGAGAAGGCGGGTCGTGTCGACGACTTCTTCCAGTTGGGCATGCTGATGTGCAAAGACGCACTCACGCGTGAAGAGAGTTGTGGCGGCCACTTCCGCGTCGAGTATCAGACCGAAGAGGGTGAGGCGCAACGCGACGACGCGAACTACTGCCACGTCTCGGCATGGGAGTGGACTGGCGATGCCGCCAAGTCGCACTTGCACCAAGAAGCGCTCGAGTTCGAAACAATCCAACTCGCAACACGGAGCTACAAGTGACCCGCAAGCTGACGAATCTCACGCTCAAGGTGTGGCGCCAAGCTGGCCCGAACGAGGCCGGACACTTCGACACGCACGTCATCGAGTCGATCACCGACGAAGCCTCGTTCTTGGAGATGCTCGATGTGCTGAATGAGCGCCTCATTGCAAAGGGTGAGGAGGCAGTGGTTTTCGACCACGACTGCCGCGAAGGCATTTGCGGCACCTGCTCGCTGATGATCAACGGCCAGGCGCACGGTCCGCAGCGCGCCACCACCACTTGCCAGTTGCACATGCGTTCGTTCAAGAGCAACGACACAATCGTGATTGAACCGTGGCGGGCAGGTGCGTTTCCGATCATCAAAGACCTGATGGTTGATCGCTCATCGTTCGACCGCATCGTGGAGGCCGGCGGGTTCATCACCGCGCCGACGGGCGGTGCGCCCGATGCCAACCTCATTCCCGTGCCCAAGCCAGTGGCTGATGCGTCGATGGATGCCGCCGCCTGCATCGGTTGCGGCGCTTGCGTTGCTGCGTGCCCGAATGGTGCAGCGAACTTGTTCGTGGGAGCAAAGATTTCGCATCTCAACTTGTTGCCGCAGGGCCAGGCCGAGCGCTACAAGCGTGCCGAGGCAATGGTCGACACGATGGATGAACACTTCGGATCGTGCACCAACCATGGCGAGTGCTCGGCGGCGTGCCCGAAGGAGATCTCGCTCGATGTCATCGCGTTGATGAACAAGGACTACCGCTCGGCGAAGTTCAAGAACCGCAAAGAACTTTCACGCAATTAGCGAACTCGCCTTGCGAATGGCGAAGACGTTGCGCAACTAAGGTTGGTTGCCGTGCTCGGCGACCTAGCTTCGTGGGTGCAAGACGTCATCGAGCAACTTGGTGCAGTTGGTGTTGCACTGCTGGTGATCTTGGAGAACGTGTTTCCGCCGATTCCGTCGGAAATCGTCTTGCCGTTTGCCGGTTTCGTCGCCCAGCGTGGTGACGGCTCGGTAGTCGTGATGATCTTCGCCGCCACCATCGGCGCGGTGGTCGGTGCTCTGGTGTTGTATGCCATCGCAGCGGTGATCGGGCCGGTGCGACTCGCTTCGTTCATCGCCCGCTTCGGCCGCTGGTTCGGTGTGAAGCCCGCCGATTTGGTGCGCGCCGAACAGTGGTTCGATCGTCACGCCGTGGCCGCAGTGCTGCTCGGTCGTTGCGTGCCGCTCGTTCGCTCGATCGTGTCTATACCAGCAGGGTTCCGCCGCATGAATCTGGTGCCGTTCGTGCTTTACACCGCCGTCGGAAGTGCGCTGTGGAACACCGCCCTCGTCGGTGCGGGGGCGATACTTGGCGACCAGTGGGAGAACGTCGAGCCCTACATCGCGATCTTGCAGTGGTTGGTGATCGCGGCCATCGCCCTGCTGCTGGTGCGTTTCGCTGTCGGCAAGCTGCGACGACGCGCCTAGTCTCAGTCGCATGAGCGAACTGCGCGGCAAGGTTGCCATTGTCACCGGATCATCGAGCGGCATCGGCGAGTCAACTGCACAACGACTGGCCGAACTCGGTGCCCACGTGGTGGTCAACTCAGCGTCATCGGTCGAAGCGGGCAAGAAGGTGGCGGCATCACTCGCAACACCGGGCGCCTATGTGCAAGCCGACATCAGCAATAAAGCGCAGGGTCAGCACTTGCTTGACGAAACGATGCGCACCTTTGGTCGCCTCGACATCTTGGTCAACAACGCCGGTTGGACCACGCTCGTGCCGCACGGCGACCTCGACGCGCTTACCGACGAGATTTTCGACAAAACCTTCAAGGTGAACGTCTACGGCACATGGTGGCTGACCAAAGCCGCGATGCCGCACCTGCGTAAGAGTGACGACGGCAACGTGGTGAACATCACCTCGATCGCCGGCGTGCGCCCTGTTGGCAGTTCGATCGCCTACGCGATGACCAAGGCGACGCTCAATCACATGACGGTGTTGCTCGCCAAATCGTGCGGCCCGGTGCGAGTCAATGCTGTGGCGCCTGGACTCGTGCAGACACCATGGACGAAGGACTGGGGTGTCATGCACGACTTCGTCGCGAAGGCGTCGCCACTCGGGCGCTCGGCATATGCCAGTGACTGCAGCGAGGCGGTGCTCGGCATCGTGCGCAACCCACACATGACTGGCCAAGTCATCGTGGTTGACGGCGGGTTTACGCTCGTTTCGTGACGACGCATCGCACTTACGCGTCGAATCTTGCGACGAACGATGCGCACCCGTATCGCAGTGGAGCATGGCGACCGCAACGCACCGAACACACCACCCGTTCGATGCGAGTCGAGGGCACGGTGCCACGCGAGTTGAACGGTGTGTACTTGCGCAACACGGAGAACCCGCTCTTCGAATCAATCGGTCGCTATCACCCGTTCGACGGTGACGGCATGGTGCACATGATGTCGTTTTGCGACGGAGAGGTGGAATACCGCAATCGTTTCGTGCAAACCGACGGACTGCGGGCCGAAATTGATGCCGGTGCGGCGTTGTGGGCTGGTCTTGCTGAACCACCAAGCAGATCGCTGCGCGACGGCAAGTGTGCGCGAGGCCGCATGAAAGATGCGTCGAGCACCGACATCGTGGTGCACGCCGGTGTCGCTTTGTCGAGCTTTTATCAGTGCGGCGACTTGTACCGACTCGACCCGCGCACGCTGGCCGACTTGGGCAAAGAGTCGTGGGGTGGCAAGTTTCCGAATGCAGGCGTGTCGGCACATACGAAGGTCGACGAGCGCACGGGTGAGCTGCTGTTCTTCAACTATCAGACGACCGCGCCGTATCTGCACTATGGCGTGGTTTCGTCGCAACGCGAACTGGTGCACTACGTGCCGATCGAGTTGCCCGGCGCTCGTCTACCGCACGACATGGCATTCACCCCGAACTACTCGGTGTTGAACGACTGCCCGCTGTTCTGGGACGCTGATCTCATCGAGCGCGGTGTCTACGCGACCCGCTATCACCGAGACATGCCGATGCGTATCGGCATCATTCCGCGCTATGGAGCATCGAGTGACATCAAGTGGTTCGAGTGTCGCCCCACGTTCGTGTTGCACTGGATCAATGCGTGGGAAGAAGGTGATGAAGTTGTCGTCGATGGATACTTCGAAGACGACCCGTCGCCTCGAGTAGCAAGCGATGCGACGATCGAGGCCAAGATGTTCCGCTTTCTCGATCTGCATTCGATGAAATCGCGCCCGTATCGATGGCGCTTCAACCTGAAGTCCGGCGCCGTCAACGAGGGCTACTTGAGCGAAACCATCACCGAGTTCGGAATGATCGACCAGCAGCGAGCGGGCTTGCCCTACAGATATGTGTATTCGGTGGTGCCTACAAAGGGCATGTTCACCTTTGACGGGTTGATCAAACACGACGTGCAGACCGGTCGTGAGGAAGTGCTGATGTTTGGTGACGGCGTCTTTGGTAGCGAGACGGTGGTGGCGCGCAAACCTGATGCAGTTGACGAAGATGACGCGTGGCTCATCACGTTTACCAGCGATCTACTGAACGACACATCACATTGTGAGGTCTATGACGCAAAGGCCTTCGGTAGCGGGCCTGTGGCGCGCATCGAGCTGCCCGAGCGAATCTCAAGCGGCACGCACGCTTGTTGGGCAGCCGCGTAGGGCGGCCACATCTCGCTTGTTGGGCAGCCGCGTCGCTAGAGCGACTGCAGTGAGCGGCGCGTCGCAATCGTCAGCGAGGTGACGGCAAACAACGCGAGCAACACGACGAAGGTCGCCCGCAAACTAAACGCTTCGATGCCCCAGCCAACCACAAGTTGGCCAACTGGTGGTGCTGCGTACACGAGTGACATTTGCAGGCCGTAGACGCGCCCCTGCGACGACGGCTCGATGCGTCGCTGCACGGCGCTGTTCCACAGCGGGTTGAATGGCCCCCACGCCAAACCGGTGAGCAGGGCAAAGATCACGAAGACGCTCGTCGAGGGCAAGAAGCCCATCGGCAAGATCGCGGCGGTCGAGCCGAGCACCACGATGCGCAACAAGACCGGCGCTTGAAGTCGCTTGGCAAGCCGCCCGTAGGAGAACGCGCCAAGCACCACGCCAAGCGCAATTGCTGACATCACCGCACCGAGACCCGCGGCATCATCAAGCGACTCAAAGTGTGTCGGAAAAATGACTGTGTCAATTGGCATGTACATGCCGCTCATCAACGTGAGGCCGATCGTGAAGACAAACAGTGGTCGATCACTCCGCAGCACTCGCCACCCAGAACGCAATCCGCCGAAGAACTGCTCGTGTTCTTCGTGGTGTTTCGCAAGTTGCTCGCGCACGCGCATTGATC
>RGSV01000079.1 GCA_010025655.1 Acidimicrobiia bacterium | reverse complement strand
GCCGGATACGTGATCGCCCACTCGAGTGCCTGCATCCCGCCCATTGACCCACCAACCACCGCGTGCCAACGCGGCACACCGAGCACATCTGCAAGTCGAACTTGCGTGCGCACCATGTCGCGCACGGTGATGACGGGAAACCGCGAGCCATATGGTGTGCCATCGTCAGGATGCAGCGACGCCGGCCCGGTGGTGCCCTGGCATCCCCCCAGAACGTTGCTGCAGACAACAAACCACTCGTTGGTGTCGATCGCCAAGCCCGGCCCGACGATGCCTTCCCACCACCCGGGTGTCGGGTGTCCTTCGCCGGCTGCACCTGCGACGTGACTGTCACCGGTCCACGCGTGGCAGATAAGCACGGCATTCGACGCGTCGGAATTCAGCGTGCCCCAAGTTTCGTACGCGATGGTTACCTCGCGCAGCGTGGCGCCTGCATCTAGTGCTACGGCGCGATCACCGAGTGCTATGAACTGACGCCGCCCGACGGACAGCCCCGCGTGCCACGCGCCGGTAGCCGGATAATCGGTGCGTTGCATGTGGTGACCCTGTTCTGCGAGTCCCTGGTCCGTTGCCCCGTGTGGGGCCACATCGTCACCGAAGTGACTTGGCACCGTGGATTCCCGGTTGCCGGACCAGTTGGTCGCTCGTGATGTAGCGCTCTCAGGCTAGCGGTAGCGTTTTATGCACCATCGGGCGGAGTTGGGGCTTCCACGATGCAGCTACGGCGTCGCGCTACGCGTTGATACACGCGCTCTGCAACGCCACGTACGCCGGGCCACAGCATCACGCGACCGACAAGCGGCCACGGCCAGCGCGCATGTCGTAAGACCGACGCCACCGCCTCGTGCGCCGAGGTGATCTCACCGTCAACGGCAACCCACTGCACTGCATCGGAACAGTCGTTGGCGCGCAAGCCGAGTGCGGCGAGGTCGGCAATTTGATACGCCACGCTCGTGAATTCGCGCGCGGTGATGCGTTCGGCAAAGCGCACACACGACTGACAGAAGTCGCATTCACCATCGAATACGAGCACGGGCCTCGTTAGCGTTGCGGGCATCGTGTTGCGTGTGCTCGGGTCACCCAAGATGATCGGCCTCCATCTCTTCACCATTCTGCTGGTCGTCGTGATGGTGAACCTCGGCTTCTGGCAGTTGCGCCGCCACGACGAGCGTGTGACTTTTAACGACTCGGTGCGGGCTCGTTCGCGAGAAGCTCCCCGCTCGGTCGATGCCTTGCTCGCCTTGCCAAGCCGCTCGCCCGCCGATCTCGAGTGGTATCTGGTGAGTGCCACCGGTCGCTATCTCACGGGGGAAGACCTGCTTGTCGTAAACCTCTCGCAAGACGGTCGGGCGGGCGTCGACCCAATTGGCGCGCTGCAACTTGACGATGGTCGCATCTTGCTGGTGAACCGCGGGTTCATTCCCCTCGATCAAGCCGCGCCACCTGCGCCAAGCGGCACGGTAACGGTGTTGGGTCGTGTGCGCAATAGCCAAGAACGTCGCCGCGGCGAATTGAGCGACCCCACCACCGGCGAACTGCGGGAAATACAACGCATCGACATTGCACGCATCGCACCACAGTTGCCCAGTGCCGTGCTTCCGTTTTATGTCGACTTGCTCTCGAGCACTCCACCCGACTCACCAACGCTCTCACGCATCGCCGAACCCACGCTCACCATCGGCTCGCATCTGTCGTACACGGTGCAGTGGTTCGTGTTCTCGCTCTGTGCCTTGGTGGCCTGGGCCTTCATCGTGCGGCGAGCGCTCGCAGCAGCCCGCCGGGCGCTGACGCCAACTTGAGTCGCAACGACCAATCCGCGCGCGTAAACAACCCAAGCATCGCTGCGCGCACCTGCTCGGGTGGCGTATCGATACGCAGGTAACCGGCCCACATCTCGGTGGGCAGCGAGAAAAACTCGTCGAAGAAGTCACCGATCATCGCGCTCGGCAGTCGCACGAGTGCCGCCAGGCCCGCTTCATGCCACGCTCGGGTGCGCACGAGCGAGTCGGGCCACACCGCCTGCCACGCGCTCTGTGAGAGATCAGCCCCACGCTGGCCGCACTGCAACGCAGCGGCAATCGCCGATGCCACCCGTGGTGCGGCGCGCAGTGATCCGGCCACCGAGTAGCCAGTCACCGGGTGCACATACCCAGCAGCAGCACCAAAGCCCACGACACGCGTTGTGCGCGCCGGCAACGAACGACCCATGGGGATGTGCACCCGCTCAACTGCGCGGGCCGTGTCGGTGAAGTCAGAACCAAGGCGCGCCGCAAGGCGACGGCGGAGATCGTCGATGTCATGCGGTGGTCGTGCGTAGAGCGAGGTCTCTTCCACCAAGGTGCTGCCGTCGGTGAAACACGCGCCGTAGAAAAACGTGGCGTGCGCACCGCTCTTGCTGCCAGGCACTCCGGCGTTGCTGCTTTCTGCGTCTGGGTGCCGCCAATCCATCAACGTGAACACCTCGGGCTGCACATGCGGCGAGCTGCCCACCACAAGGCCATAAGCCGTTTGAGCACCCCCGACGTTCTCGGCACCTATGCCCGCCACCGCGCGGTGCGCGAGCAACACCCCACTGCCGGTTGCATCAATTGCGAGTCGCGCCTGCAGTGACGAACCCGACGCGAGGCGCAGCGTCGTGTGCTCGATGTCGTGTTCGGCGCCGAGTGCCGTGTCGCGAACCATCTCAACCTCTGCGCCGAGTGCACGCTGCATTCGCTCGTTGTCGAACACCACGTATCCACGTCGCAGCAGATGTTCGCCGTGGCCAACCACCCGAACGGTGTCCCATGCACCACGCAGCATCGAGTCGAGTGGCGCGCCAAGCTCGCAGCCGTCGACGTCGCTGCGCCAAGCACCGTAGGTGGCGTGCCAGGGCGATTCTGGTGCCACTACTCGCACTGCTACCCCACGCGACTGCAACGAGTGCGCCAGCGAGAGACCCGCCGGCCCAGCACCCACAACTGCTACGTCGACGTGATCGTCGGCCATCGTCATGTACCCGATGAGTTCGGTAATTCTGTGAGATTCGACAAGTGTGCGTGATCGTTATAGCGCAACAGTCGCCAGATGTTCTCGCGCGGACGCAGCAGCTCGGTGAGCGAACAGTTCTTGGTGAATACCTCAAAACGCCCGGTTGACGGCGTCTGCAGGCAATGTCGTAGAAGCCCGTCGATGGTGCCACCGTGGCATGTGACGATCACCGTCTTGCCGCGATAGTCGCGCTCGAGCTCGCGAAATGCACTAATCACGCGGTCGTGAAATTGAGCCATAGTTTCACCGCCGGGGAACATCACCTCGTGCGGATCTCCGCCGAATTCAGGACGGCCGTGGCGCGCCACAAAATCGTCGTAGGTCATACCGTCACAGTCGGGGCCTGGGTCGTGTTCACCGAACCCTTCGCGAATGTCCAAGGTCGCATGCCCGATGTACGGGGCAAAGATCTCCGCCGTTTGCCGCGCCCGTAGATAGCCCGACGACACCACCACGTCGGCGGTGATCTCACCAGTACGCGCCAGTCGTTCACCGAGCACTCGCGCCTGCTCTTTGCCATGGTCGGTGAGCCCGCGGCACGACCGAGGTCCGCCAATGAATCGCTCGACGGTGGCAAACGATTCGCCGTGCCGCACTAGCACGACACGCGTATCGGTCATCGGCGCACCAGCACCGCTCGCCTGTTGGTCATACGAGTTTTTCGACGAAACCCTCAAGTTGACGCAAGTTTCGACACTCATACACCCCGTCGGTGTGGCCGCCGTATTCACCGACGATCGAGTCGCCGGTGTTCCAATACGACCGCGGCTCGGGGTTCAACCAATACACATGGCGCGCATGCTTGCGCATCTCTTTGACCACCCAGCTCTGCGACGCGTGATAGTTGTTGCGCGCGTCTCCCAAGAGCAAGATCGTGGTCTTTGGGTTCACATCTTTGCCGTAGCGCTCCCAAAACACTTCGAAGGCATGCCCGTAGTCGCTGTGGCCATCGACCCACACCACGTCTGCCTCGGTGTTCACCTTGTGAATTGCTTCTTGAATATCTTCGGTCGCCTTGAAGTGCTTCGTCACTTCGTCGATGCCATCGATGAAGACGAACGATCGCACCTTGCTGAACTGACTCTGAATCGCGTACACCAACATCAAGGTGAAGCGCGCGAATGCCGCCACACTGCCCGAGATGTCGGCTACCACCATCAGTTCTGGCTTCGCAGGACGCGGATACTTGAACTTCGGTTCGGCAGGCACGCCGCCGTAGCTCAACGAGTGACGAACCGTGTTGCGAAAATCAAGCGGACCACGTCGACCATGGCGTCGCTTGCGTGCGAGCCGCGCCGCGAGTTTGCGCGTCAGCGGAAACAAAGCCTTCTTCAACCCTTGCATCTCTTCACGGCTGGCATGCATGAACTCCACGTCCTCGGGCAGCGGCTTGCGCAGCGTCTTGGCCATTGCCTCTGCCCCACGGTCGGCGACGAGTCGACGGCGAATCTCGGCTTCGACTTCTTTCTTAAATTGTTCGATGCGCTGTTCGTATTCGTCTTTCGTCAGGCGTTGTTCGAGACTCGACATCTGCCGCTCGGCACCCGACTTGTTGGCCTCAAGCAGTTTCGCCAACATGTTGTCGAGGTCGAGATTGCGCAGTGTGCGGTAAAGGTAATACGTGCCGCCAACCGGGCGACCTGGCTCCATGCCTGCAAAACGCGCCACCGATTGTCGCGCGAGCGCGCGCATCATCGCCTGGTCACCTTGCATGAGGGCTCGCATCAACATGTTTGCCAGTTCCTCGGGCGTCAGAGCCTCAAGCCCACCACCGCCGGCACCACGACCCTCACCCTGACCCATCTGGGCTTGGTCTTGCTCATCACGCCAGAATTCGTCAGCCTGTTCGTCGGTGGCATTCACGATGTTGTACTGCGAACCGCGCAGCGAAAAATACACCTCAAAAATCGTCTCGAAGACCCGCCAATGCGAAGAGTTCTTCACCAACGTGGCACCGAGCGCGTACTTAAAAGCATCGCGATCTTCGATGGGGATCACCTTCACGGCTTCCATCGCATCGAGGTTTTCGGTGAGGCTGACTGGCAACCCGGCGCGTCGCAACTCGGCGACGAAGCCCGACATCAGGTCGACGACGGGCATCAGCGAACCCTGCTCAGGGCGCAGACGGTCAGCATGGCGACCCGACCTATTCGTCGACCGACAATTCTTTTGCGGCCTTGGCGATGTCGGTCTGGTACTTAAGCAAGACATGCAGGGTCTCTTTGGCCTGCTGTGCATCAATGTGGTCGACGCCGAGCAAGATCAGCGTGCGCGCCCAGTCGAGCGTCTCGCTCACCGACGGCGCTTTCTTCAGATCAAGTTGGCGAATGCTGCGCACGATGCGAGCAATCTGGTCAGCCAGATTGGCTCCAATGTCAGGCACCTTGGCCAGCACGATTTCCTTCTCACGTTCCATGTCGGGGTAATCAACATGTAGATAGAGACAACGACGCTTCAGCGCCTCAGACAGCTCACGTGTGTTGTTCGATGTGAGGAACACCATCGGAATCTGCTTGGCCGTGATTGTTCCGAGTTCAGGTATTGACACCTGGTACTCACTCAACACTTCCAACAAGAGAGCCTCGGTCTCGACTTCGACACGGTCGACTTCGTCAATCAGCAACACCACCGGCTCGGCCGCCGAGATTGCTTCAAGCAGCGGTCGCGTGAGCAAGAACTCACTCGAGAAAATATCGTCGTGCACCGCCGACCAGGAGTCGCTCTTCTTGTCGGCTTGAATTCGCAGCAACTGCTT
>RGSV01000078.1 GCA_010025655.1 Acidimicrobiia bacterium | reverse complement strand
AAGACGAACCCGATGCGCGCTGAGGTGGATGCCAGGCGCACATCCATCGGCAGCGTCATCGTGGCGCCGACACCGACTGCTGCACCGTTGATGGCGGCGATCACTGGCTTTTTGCAGTCGAAAATGCGCAGGGTGACGCGCCCGCCACCGTCACGGCGCGTGCGCTCATCGGTTGGGCTCGACCAGTCACCGTCATCAAACGTCTTGGCTCCACCCGACAGGTCGGCGCCTGCACAGAATGCACGACCCTCACCTGTCACGATCACCGCGCGCACCGCGTCGTCGGCGTCGATTTCGTCGAACACTGCCAGCAACTCGTTCATCATTACGCCGGTGAAAGCGTTCATCTTCTCGGGGCGGTGCAACGTGACGGTTGCGACTCCACCAGCGACCGTGTAGCGAATCTGAGTGAAGTCGTTCATGGCTTTACACGTCGAGGAAGCGCGAGGCGGCAATTGCCGAACCGATGGCCCCGACAAGTGCGCCGAGCGCGAGCAGAATCACGACAACACCCGAGAGGTAACCGCTCGGCACAACCAAGCTTGAGATACCCGTGCCGGGTTTAAACGTAGCGACACCACTGGTCCACGCGCTGTTCAACGCCCATACTCCGAAGCACGACACCACGCCGCCGATGAGACCCTGCAAGAGACCCTCGAGCATGAAGGGAACACGAATGAACCAGTTGGTAGCGCCAACGAGTTTCATCACTTCGATTTCACGCCGACGAGCGAACATCGCGGTGCGAATGGTGTTCCAAATCAAACCAACGGCGACCACCAACAACACGAGCGACATAATGAGCGTGACCGTGCGTACGAATCGCGACAGCGTCGAGATCACTTCAAACTCGTCCTCGGCGAGCGCGACCGCCTCGACGCCAGGCAAGGTGCGGTACTGCCCCGCCAGACTGCGCACCAAGTCGGCATCTTCGGTGATCGGCACCACCTTGAACTGCGTCGGGATGGTCTCGGGCGTCAACAAGCTCAGCGTCACTGGGTCGCCGGCGAAGATTCGCTGGGCTTCGGCATAGCTTTCGGTCTTGTCGAGATAACGAATCTTCTCGACGTCAATCACGCTCGGCGCCGCACGCAACGTGCTGTCGATCAGTGCAACTTGTTCGGGCGAGGCGTCGCTGCGCACGAAGACGATCATCGCCACGTCGCCGCGCCACTGCACGAGCAAGTTTTCGAATGCACGTTGAATGAGGAAGGTTGCGCCGACCAGCAACAACGCGATTGCAGACGTGAGCACCGCGGCAAGCGTGAGCGTGAAGTTGCGGCGGAAACTCGCCCACGTTTCGCGCAGGGCGTATTCGATGCGAGCAAGCATTATTCGTACACCCCGCGTTCTTGGTCGCGCACGACGACTCCGCGGTCGAGTTGAATCACTCGTCGGCGCATCGTGTTGACCACACGATGGTCGTGAGTCGCCATTACCACCGTGGTGCCGGTCTCGTTGATCTCCTCCAAGAGTGACATGATGCCTTCGCTCGTCGCTGGGTCGAGGTTGCCCGTCGGTTCATCGGCGAGCAAGATGACCGGGCGGTTGACGAACGCGCGTGCAATCGACACGCGTTGCTGTTCACCACCCGACAACTGATTCGGAAATCGCTCGGTCTTGTCGGCAAGGCCGACCAACTCGAGCACGATGGGCACCTGCTCACGAATCACATGGCGAGGCTTGCCGATGACTTCGAGGGCGAACGCAACGTTTTCGAAGACGGTCTTGTTGAGCAGCAGTTTGTAGTCCTGAAACACATTGCCGAGTGATCGACGTAGATAGGGCACGCGCGAAGCGGCCATCTCTGACAAGTTGCGCCCTGCCACCCACACGTCTCCTTCGGTAGCAATCTCTTCGCGGCTCATCAGTCGCAGCAACGTCGACTTGCCCGACCCTGACTGCCCCACCAGGAAGACGAAGTCGCCCTTAGCCACCTCGAAGCTCACTTGATCGACGGCAACCGTGTCGTCGCCATAGATCTTGGTGACACCGTCGAGCCGAATCATCTACTGACCCGCCTCGGTGCGCCGCCAGCGCAAATAGCCCTCCATGAACTCATCGAGGTCGCCGTCGAGCACCGCGGTGACGTTACCCGACTCAACATCGGTGCGCAGATCCTTCACCATTTGATAAGGCTGCAAGACGTACGAGCGAATCTGCGTGCCCCACCCGACCGTCGCCTGCTTGCCGGCGATGCGCGCAAGTTCTGCTTCTCGTTCTTCTTCGACGCGCGCAGCAACCATGGCCTTGAGTCGCTTGTATGCGTGCTCACGGTTTTGCAGCTGACTGCGCTCTTGCTGTGATGCGGCGACGAGACCCGTCGGTTTGTGGATGAGACGCACCGCTGACGACGTCTTGTTGACGTGTTGACCGCCCGCCCCCGAAGCGCGGTATACCTCCATCTCAATGTCGGCGTCGTTCAACTCAACATCGACTTCCTCTAGCACCGGCCACACCTGCACCGTGGCGAAACTGGTCTGGCGGCGACCCTGGTTGTCGAACGGGCTGATGCGCACCAAGCGGTGCGTGCCGCGCTCGCTGGTGAGCAAGCCGTAGGCGAATCTGCCGCGCACGGTGAAGTCGGCCGAGAGGATGCCGGCCTCGGTTCCGTCAGAGATGTCGCCCATCTCGACGGCGAGATTGCGTCGTTCGGCCCAGCGGGTGTACATACGCAGGAGCATCGCACTCCAGTCTTGGGCGTCGATGCCACCATCTTTGGCGTTGATCTGCACGATGGCGTCAGCTTCATCGTGCTCACCAATGAAGAGACTTCGTAACTCGACTTCGTCGAGTGCTGCCCGCGCGCGTACGAGCGACTGCTCGATCTCTGGTTCTTGCGATGCATCGTCGGCCTCGCGTGCCATCTCGTGCAAGACCTGCACGTCGTCGACCAACCGGGCGATGCCGTCAAACTCGGTGAGGTCACCCTTCACGCCTGCGTACTCGCTGTTGACGCGCTTGGCGTGCTCTTGGTTGTTCCACAAATCAGGTTTGGCGATTTCGGTCTCGAGTTCAACCAAGCGCTCGCGCAACACGGCGATCTTGAGATATGCGCGGGCTTCTTCGACGCGACGTGCGACATCGGCGATTTCGGTGGTGAAATCTCTCATCGTGGTGAACTGCCTGATCGCCCTCGGCCTTAGCCGCGGCCGTGACAGAGTTTGTATTTCTTGCCCGACCCGCACGGGCACGGCGCGTTACGGGGCGTATTCGACCAGTCATCGGCACGTTTCACCACGGTTCCGCTCGGCTGGTTGCTGGCTGAGTCGCGCGACGGTGCCCGCTCGGTGTCGCCCGCCACTGTTTGCACATTGCTGACCGTTTGCACACGCTGGGCAGGTTGGTCGTTGCGAACGACCTGCACATGCATCACGTATTTGACGAAGTCTTGGGCGATGCCTTTCATCAGTGCTCCGAACATCTCGAAGCCCTCGCGCTGCCATTCGGTGAGCGGATCTTTTTGACCCATCGCACGCAAGTTGATGCCCTCTTGCAGATAATCCATCTCTTCGAGGTGCTCGCGCCAGCGTTGGTCGATGATGCGCAACATGACCTGCCGCTCGATCTCACGCATCGTCGGGGCGCCGAGTTCGGCTTCGCGCTTCTCGTAATACACCGAAGCATCGGCCATGACAAGGTCGTACATCTCGTCGGTGCTCGAACACGCGGCGAGTGATTCGGCGGCAATGCCGTGTGGCCAGAATGACCGCAGTTCAATGACCAAGCCGTCAATGTCCCACTCGTCGTCGGCTTCTGACACACAGTGGGTCTCGATCAGCGAGTCGACGGCGTCGGCGAGGTATTCCATTGCGGCAGCCTTGAGGTCGCTGCCCGACAAAATCTGGTCGCGACGCTGGTAGATGATCTTGCGCTGTTCGTTCATCACCTCGTCGTACTTGAGCACGTTCTTGCGAATCTCTGCGTTTCGCTGTTCGACGGTGTTTTGTGCGCGTTCAATCGCCTTGGTAACCATCTTGGCTTCGATCGCCTCGTCGTCGGGCAGCGCCCGACCCATCACCCACGACAACGCACCAGTGGCAAACAGGCGCATGAGTTCGTCGTCGAGACTCAGGTAGAACCGACTCGAGCCGGGGTCACCCTGGCGACCCGCGCGACCGCGCAACTGGTTGTCGATGCGTCGGCTCTCGTGACGTTCGGTGCCGAGCACGTAGAGCCCGCCAAGAGCGCGCACCTTTTCACCCTCGTCGTTGCACACCTTGCTGAACTCGCGAACCAATTCGGCGAGTCGCTCGTGTGCCTTGCGGCGGGCGGTGATGTAGTCGATCGGCATCTCCTCGAGCGGTAGCGGTAGCGCGAACTCATCGAGCAGCGTGTCGGCGTGATGGCCCTCTTTCAGCACCTGGCTGCGCGCGAGACCTTCAGGGTTGCCGCCAAGCAAGATGTCGACACCTCGACCCGCCATGTTGGTGGCGACAGTGACAGAACCGATGCGACCCGCCTGAGCGACGATTGCCGCTTCACGTGTGTGCTGCTTGGCATTGAGCACTTCGTGCTTGATGCCGCGCTGTTGCAGTTTGCGCGAGAGCACCTCGCTCTTTTCGACGCTCACCGTGCCGACGAGCACCGGCTGGCCGGTTTCGTGGCGCTTTGCGATGTCTTCGACGACGGCTTGAAACTTTGAATTCTCCGACTTGTAAATGAGGTCGGCTTCATCGGCGCGCACCATCGGACGATTGGTGGGAATGGGCACCACATTCAGCCCGTAGGTGTTCATCAGTTCAGCGGCCTCAGTTTGTGCGGTACCGGTCATTCCCGCCAGCTTCGAATACATGCGGAAGTAGTTCTGCAGAGTGACGGTGGCAAGCGTCTGATTCTCTTCCTTGATGCGCACGCCTTCTTTCGCTTCGACGGCCTGGTGGATGCCTTCGCTCCAGCGACGACCTTCGAGGATGCGGCCGGTGAATTCATCGACGATCTTCACTTCGCCGTCTTGCACGATGTAGTCCTTGTCGCGGTGATACAGCACGGCGGCTTTCAATGCGACCTGCAGCTGGTGCACGAGGTTGCGCTGCACCTCGTCGTAGAGGTTTTCGATTCCGAGTTGCGCTTCGACCTTGTTGATGCCCGACTCAGTTGGCACCACGATGCGCTTGTCTTCTTCAACGTCGAAGTCTTGACCTCGCACCAACGTGCGCACGATTGATGCGAACTTGTAGTAGAGCGTCGCAGCGTCGGCGACACGACCAGAGATAATCAGCGGGGTACGCGCCTCGTCAATGAGAATCGAGTCGACTTCGTCGACGATGGCGAAGTTGTGACCGCGCTGTACCTTGTCGGCAACCGTCGCCGCCATGTTGTCGCGCAGATAATCGAAGCCGAACTCGTTGTTCGTGCCGTACGTGAGATCACACGCGTAGTCGGCGCGCTTTTCTGCCGACGACGTTCGCACGCCGGGCACCACCAGGCCGACGGTCAGACCGAGCCACCGATGAATCTGACCCATCCACACCGCGTCGCGACGCGCGAGATAGTCGTTGACCGTCACCAAGTGCACACCCTTGCCACCGAGTGCGTTGAGATAGACCGGCAGCGTCGAGACCAGTGTCTTGCCTTCGCCCGTGCGCATTTCCGCAACCCAACCCGCATGCAGGGCCGCGCCGCCCATCAACTGCACGTCGTAATGCCGCTGACCGATGACCCGCTTCGACGCCTCACGCACAACGGCAAACGCTTCGACCATGAGATCGTCGAGATCTTCACCGCGCTCGATGCGCGAGCGGAACTCCCCCGTCTTGGCGCGCAACGCATCGTCGGAAAGCGCCACCATCGAGG